>JANXTN010000333.1 GCA_025352435.1 Ferruginibacter sp.
ATATAATGAGATAACCGATTACAGCCGGCAATTAGATTAACGAAAAATGTAACTTTAAGAAATAATCGCAAATAAAAACCCATTCAAAAAAGATGAATGGGCTTTTTAATGTTCAATATATTTTTCTTAGAAATTCCTTACTGTCATTTCTGTTCTTCTGTTTTTTGCACGACCTGCTGCTGTTTTGTTATCAGCTACAGGCTTTGTTTCTCCGTATCCTGCAGATTTTAATCTTGATTCAGAAATTCCTTTACCTACAAGATAATTTTTTACTGCACCTGCGCGGTTGTCAGAAAGAACCTGGTTGCTCTCGTCTGAACCTTGTGCATCTGTATGACCATCAATGTCTATCATTAAAGTTTCATCATCTTTCATCAACTTTACGACCTCATCTAATGATTTGAATGACTTAGGTAATAATTTGAAACTACCTGTTGCAAAAAATACATTTTTCGCTGCAAAATTAATTTTCTCTATTACCTCTTTTGCAATTACAGGGCATCCTTGGTTACTTGCAGGACCAACTCTTGTAGGACATTTATCTTCTTCATCATTTACACCGTCGCCATCTGTATCAGGTATCGGGCATCCCTGGTAACGAGCTAATCCTTTTACGGTAGGACATTTATCCACCTCATCATTAATTCCATCGCCGTCTGTATCAGGAATCGGACAACCCTGGTATTTGGCCACACCTGCAACATCAGGACATTTGTCTTCTGCATCAGGAATACCATCTCCGTCTCTGTCAGGACAACCTTGCAAAGAAGCTAAGCCAGGAACATCGGGGCATTTATCATCAGCATCAAGTACGCCATCTCCATCACGATCTAATACAATTGGTGGAGGCGGAGGAGCTATAACTACAGGTTTTGATCTTGAAAAATTTTGAGCCACACCAACAGAATACCCAATTGCATCTTTAAGAACATCTCTTGTCAAGGCATATCGGTATTGAGTTTGAATTAAGATATATGTGCTACTATGAAAATTTACTTGAATACCCAAACCTGCAGGTACATAAGCGCCATAATCTTGAGAATAACGACCACCACCAATACCAATTGTAAGGAAGGGGGCAATAAGATGGTTGTCACCGTAAGGACGAATATTAAAACTTGGTTCCAATTCGACAGCGTACTGATTTTCGTTAACATTCGTAGTTCTGTTAGAGACTGAAGAGGAAAAATCATCCATAGAAAAACCTGCTCGTGTGCTAAAGTCTATAGTATTCGTCAACCCTTTCCAATAAGAAATTGACATACCAATATCCATCTTTCTTAAATCGGTCAGAATCTTTACATTTTTGTTATTTTTAAATGTTTCAGGAGTGAAAACATCTAGAGCGTTTATATGAATACCAAATACGTTCCCTTTTTTGGAGGAGGAATATTTTGGATTCATCATTTGTGCTGAAGCACACGCAACTAACACAATAAATGAAAGTAACAGTGTAATTTTTTGTTTCATAAGTCTAATTTTAATTTAAAAGGTTATTTCATCATTTCCTCTTATCGTACCGCTAAGAGAACTGGTTGTTGGCAAATGTAATGTGTATATCTATACTAATCAAGAAATTTTAACAAGATGTAAAACTTCGGTGAGCAAGTTTTATCAACAATAAGAAAACTACTAAAATTTATGCCAAACCAAATTTTTCATGCAAGCAATATTTATAAATAAACAATAATCTTCTATATTTGCAGCCCATAATAAATGCTGAGGTCCGGTAGCTCAGCTGGATAGAGCATCAGCCTTCTAAGCTGAGGGTCATTGGTTCGAATCCAATCCGGATCACAAATTTTTATAGCTGCTTAAGTGCAGCTTTTTTTTTGCTTACTTTGTTTTTAATTATTTAAGATGGATGTAAAAATTGAAGATTCGTGGAAGCAGGTTTTACACGAAGAATTTAAAAAACCTTATTTTAGTGAAATAGTGAATTTTTTAAAAACAGAAAAAAATTGTGGAAAAATCATTTATCCCACAGGAACTAATATTTTCAATGCCTTTAATAAAACAGCTTTTGGAAATGTGAAAGTCGTTATTCTTGGGCAAGACCCGTATCATGGGTATGGACAAGCTCATGGTTTAAGTTTTTCTGTGCAACCGGGAGTGAAATTACCACCATCACTTCAAAATATTTTTAAAGAAATCAAATCAGATATAGGAATTGAAAATTTTTCTACGGGCGATTTAACCCCATGGGCTGAAAAGGGTGTTTTATTGTTAAATGCAGCCCTTACTGTAAGAGATAGCGAACCAATGAGCCATGCAAAAATAGGATGGGCTAAGTTTACAGATGCAGTTATAAAAATAGTTTCAGATAAAAAAGAAAATGTAATTTTTTTGTTATGGGGCAAGTTTGCACAAGACAAACAAATTTTAATAGATACGGATAGCCATTATGTTTTAAAAGCAGCACATCCCTCTCCCCTATCTGCACACAACGGTTTTTTTGGGTGCAAACATTTTTCAAAGACCAACGAGATTCTTATAAAACATGGTCAAAATCCTATTGACTGGAAATTATAATTTAAAAACCATGGCCTTATTTAAAAATTTTTTTGCAAGAATTTGGGCCTTATGGGCATTGGTTAGTTTTGTTACAACGTTCCTTATCATTTTTATCCCTTCCATGCTTTCCTATTTTTTTATAGATGAAGTAAGAGGTCAAAATTATTTTATTTGGGTATCTCGTGTTTGGATGCAAAGCTGGCTTTATTTAATTGGCTGTCCCGTAAAAGTTTACGGAAGAGAAAAATTTGAGAAAGATAAAACCTATGTAATTGTTTACAATCACAATGCGTTTTTAGATGTACCATTGTCTGCGCCGTTTGTGCCGGGCGGAAACAAAACAATTGCAAAAGCATCTTTTGGAAAAGTGCCCATTTTTGGATGGTTTTATAAGCGAGGTGGAATTATGGTGGATAGAAATAAAGAAAATAGCCGTGTGAAAAGCTATGAAGAGATGAGGGCCACATTAAAAAAAGGAATACACATGTGCATTTACCCGGAAGGTACAAGAAACAGAACCGGTAATCCTCTAAAACCCTTTTATGACGGAGCTTTTAAACTTGCCATAGATGCAAAGAAAGAAATTATTCCCTGTGTCATTATTGGCACAAACAAAGCAATGCCTGTAAAAAAAGTATTTTTTCTTTTGCCCAAAAGATTAAAAATGATCTTTCTTGAACCTGTTTCTTCAGAAAATATTGACACAAAAAGTTTAAACAAAAAAGTGTACGATATAATGTACAATGAGTTTCTTAAAAATCAGTAAATGATCTTGTACGGTTTATTTTAAGGTCTCGTAGAATAGGAGATTTAGGGCTGATATTTATACTAAAATATCTTGATCTTCCAATTGGTGATAAATTAATTCCCATTTGCCAGCAATGTAGATCTCTTGATAAATAAGCGCTTAGCACACCAAGTTTTCGTGTGGTCACATCAAAAGACCCATTCATTCCCACCTTCCATTTAGGTGTCAGGTTTGCAGATGTATTAAATGTAAGACCCTGAGAAAGCGTGTTTTCAAACCGTGCTCTTGCCAAATCAAACTGTTTACTTAAAAGCAAAGAATAGGATAGATCCACATTCCATGGAATGGTAAAATCTACAAATTCTGATGGGTTGTTTTGTATATATGCCGCCTCTTGTTGGTATTCATCGAGTGGCATACCTGTATTATTCGTATTGCGATTTAGTGGTGGTACAACAGTTTTTTTATTTTTATCTCCTCCTTTAAAACTCGTTTGCAATTGGACGCCGGCGCTTAACAAATTGCCTAACGACGGCTTATCTTTCCAAACAAGTTTATTTATTCTTCTACCCTGTGAATTTGTTTTGTAAGGATCAA
>JANXTN010000006.1 GCA_025352435.1 Ferruginibacter sp.
TTTCCATTTGGGTATGTAGTTAAAATTTAGAAATACATAACCTGCAAATTAGCTGCCTTTTTTTTTAAAATAGGTAAAAGGGCGTAAATGCCCTGCAATGTATTTCACACATAATCATAAAAACATTGCTGGTCAAATCAAGGTGTCCTGAGCTGGCATATAAATAAAAAAGGCGATGTTTTACACATCGCCTGTACTTTCTAACCTTTCACTTTTTTCAAAAAAATTCCATTTTTATCAAAAATTAAATCTTGCCCATTTACTTCTGCCTCATAAGTAAGTGTTCCATCGGCTTTCGTAATTATTGCACCCTCTTTAATTGTTTTTCCTTTGTAATTTTCTTTTACATAGGTCAATACTTTTACAGGTAAAGCCGAAACTTTAATATCAACTTCGCTTTCTGTCATCGTACCATTTGCTTCAAAAAGAGCACTCATGGTATTACCATCTTTCTTAAAACCGGCTTCATACTTTCCACCTTCTTTTTCCCATGTATTTGTTACACCGGGATACTGTTTTGCAAAGCTTGCTTTTACAGCAGGAGGTACTTTAGCCGCATTCATTTTTTGTGCAATAGCACTAAATCCTAATACTGCAACACATGCAGTTAACATCATTAATTCTTTCATGATTTTTTTATTTTAAAATTATGTAGTAAAACTAATAGGTAATTATATAGGTAAGTTGGCTGCTAATGTTAAATAACATTGTTTAATACTTTTTGCAGTTTACTATGAAAAATAACAAGCATTGAAAGATAAATTGTCGTCAATATGTTTAAATAATAATTCTCGTTTCTCCAATCGATTTATATCATTAATCAATGATCTTTAAATACTAAGTTTTACTTCATGAGTTTTTATAACAGGTACTTTACTACATTCTTATTATTCTCTCTTCTGTCAACAATATGTGTTGCACAAACGGCTCCTGATGCAATACTCGGAAAATGGATGACCATTTCCGGTAATTGTATGGTTGAAGTCTACAAACAAAAAGAAGAATTTAAAGCAAAGGTTTTATGGTTTAAAGCAACTAAAAAACCTATGAACAAATGGACCGACGATAAAAACTCCAATGTTGCTTTGCGTAATAGAAAATTGCTGGGTATGGATGTTGTAAGCGGTCTCCGATACGATTCGGATGAAAAACAATGGGTAGATGGGGTGATATATGATGCTACTACGGGTAAAGAATGGAACTCAATAGTATGGCTAACAAAAGACAATTTTCTTAAAGTAAAAGGCTACTGGCTTTTTAAGTTTTTAAGCGAGACTAAAACATTCAAGAGGGCCTGATTCAAAAATATTCAATTAGATGTTTCACGATTTTTTTATTTAAATTTTTAGTCTAATTAGATGATCATAATACGCGCCGTCAAAAAGATTATTGACCATGAAGTACATATTTAAAACTGATTTGCCCCTTTTATTTGTGATGCCTATGCCAAAGACCAAATTAAACAGACTATAACCTGCCGTTGGTGTTTCAGTTTTATTGGAAAGACCGTTTCTGTGCTGCATAGTAAACAATTTGCGATTTTAAATATCCATAAATAGAATAGTTTCGATTATTTACATCGAATTTTAATGCTGACATTCCATGAAAAGGTGCTATAAATGGTAGAAATTTAGCACTATCATTTAAGACTTTGCCATCAATTTATACTTTTATTTGTCGCATATACAGCTGAAAAATTTGGCTTTTTTATGCGCAGCAAATGTACCTCACTTCGAGCTTCGGTACTATTGAAGCATACAGCTTTTAAGGTTCACAGCAAACTTTTCATGGTTTACATCATTTAGAGAATTTACCAGGTTCTTCAAAATAAGTTTGTATCGTAAAATAAAAATACAACATGAAAAAGATAATAATAATTTTTACAATAATATTCTTCGCCATTAAGGGTATGGCTCAAACAATCGAAACGGCTGTCTCCGGTACTGCTGTGGATACAAAACATGCAGCAGTTGAATCAGCAACCATTTCATTAATGAAGTCGAAAGATTCGTCGATAATTAAAATTGCTTTATCAAATAAAACAGGAAAATTTTCATTTACCGGTATTCCTTATGGAAATTATTTTGTTACTGTAAGCGCTGTAAATTTT
>JANXTN010000018.1 GCA_025352435.1 Ferruginibacter sp.
GCCTTTCATTGATTCATTAAAACCACGCAAATCAACCGGCGCAAAATAATCTGTATGTGGGTCCATGCTGCCCGCAATATCATTTACGAACGTGCTGAAATTTTCATCAACGGTTTCTCTGCTCTTTTTTGTAGTAAAGTATCTGTCAATTTGCTTACGGACAAAATCTCTCGATTCACGCTCTAGCGTTGAGTCTGCTTTAAATTTAAAATCTTTCTTGTCTTTGTTCTTTATTCTTTCTTCCAATAAGTCAGAAAACTTTCCCAATGACATATACTTCATTCTTCTTCTCCACAAATCTGTACGCTCCGTTTCATTTTTTGGAAAAGATAATTTTTCAGGATTAGATTCAACAGTTTCGTTTACTGTAAAATCAAAAGGTTTTGCAAGTATTTTTTGGTACAACATGGAAACCTCATTTTGTCTTTTTAAATACAGATTATTTACTGCAAAAAAAGATTCAATTTCTGCCCCATGTATTTCATCGTCAATTCTGTCGTTGTATTTGCTTAATTCGGTGATGTCTGACTGAAAGAAAATATTCTTTTCCCCATCAAGATCTTCTTCAAATCTTTTTAGCACTGCCTTGCTAAATTCATCATCAATTTTCTTCGGGCTGAAATGCCCTTCTTCCAATAATATACCTACGTTATGGAGAATTTTTGCATAGCGAAGCTTAGGATTTTCTGCGGTATTACCTTCTGACTTCCCCATAGATTTAAAGCCAATAAACAAACCAATGCTCATTAAAACAAGCATTACGGGGATAAATTTTTTACTCATCATAAATGATGCAATTTTTTGCATGTTATAAAATTAACGTAAAAATGAAGTTACAAGTTTAATTGAAAGGCTAAACGGTAATAATGTTTTGTTAAACGGAGTTTATTTGGCTGATAAGCAGTACAGTAAAGGCTTTCGTGTATTTATGAGTAAAAATATATTCCGTAATTAAAAAGGCAGAATAGATAAGAAACATCCGAAGCTATTATTAAGCGCACAATGCTAGTTCAGAACATACAGCGCATGCTTCTCCCGAGAATTCTGAACGATAATTATTTCATTTTTTGTTACTTTTTTAGAAATCCTACCAACCCTTTAAAATAGTTGGGCTGATCATCCCACATGCTGCAATGGCTTCCATTTGGGCAGGTAGCAAGTTGACCATTACCAAGTTTTTCACTCATCATTTTCATAAAATCTGGATCCATGGTGTCATGCATTCCTCTGATTACAAGCGTTGGTACTTTTATTTTATACAAATCTGCTGTTCGATCCCACAATGCTAATCTTCCACTTATTCCAAATTCTGAAGGGCCTTGCATAATAGTGTACACCTGCGAATTAGTATGTCCAAACATTCTACTCACCGGCTCCGGAAGCGGATTTACCCTGCATACATGCTCGTTGTAATAATTGTTCATCAATAAGTTCATGTATTGTGGATCAGCCGTTTTATTTTCTCTTTCAAACATTAATATGCTGTCCACAACTTTTGGGTCCATTTGCTTTTGTAATACATTCTTGTTGTAAGCTGCATAAGCCGGACAGCTACTCATCATGTTGCTGATTATTAAACCTTTTAAATTCCGTTGATATTTCAAAGCATACTCCATTGCTAAAATACCGCCCCAACTATGGCCAAGTAAATAAAAATTTGTGCTGTCTAAATGGAGGGCTTGCCTCACTTGTTCTACCTCCTCTACAAAACGTTCAGTTTGCCAAAGACTGGTGTCTGTAGGCTTGTCGCTCAAATAACTACCAAGCTGGTCGTAATAAATGAATTCTATTCCTTCTTTTGGTAAAAAACTTTCAAAACTTTCAAAATATTCATGCGTGCTGCCCGGACCACCGTGCAGTAACAACACTTTTATTTTTGGATTGTTCCCAAATCTTTTGGTCCACACCTTGAATTTTCCTGCGGGTGTATTGATAGAAACCATTTTTACACCGCCGGTTTTTACAGCAGCTGTGTCGGTATCTGCAAAATAATTACTCTGGCCAACACTATTTTTTTCATTGCGACAGGATGTAAAAAATATTACTGTGCAGGTAAGTAAAAGCGTTATAAATTTCATGGTTAGTTGTTTGTATTAACAATTTACGTTGCAGTATTTATATAACGTCATCGGCATCTGATAATATTTTTAAATACCTTGGCAAATGCTTTTTAAATGCGGGTTTTATTTTCCTTAATAAACCATTTTTAAAATACTTTCGTGAGGTGAAAAGCAAGATTAAAAATAAAAGGCAGCAGAAAAAATAACAGACATGATTTTAAAAATATTGACAGTAGCAGGTTTAGCTACCTTCGAAATATATGCAGCCATTCCCACGGGATTTGCTATGGGTTTATCACCGTGGATCATATTTTTTGCAAGTGCTGTTGGTGGACTCACAGGCGTATTCGTTTCAGCCTTTCTGGGTGATAAAATAAGAGCTTTTGCAGCTAAGTATAAAAAGCCGAAAGTAAAAGAAGTAATGGAAGTAAAGACAGACACATTAGCGCATAGAATCTGGAATAAGTTTGGAATTATAGGGCTTGGATTTTTTGGAACATTTGCAGTAGGTGCACCTATAAGTATTGCCGTAGGCGTGGGTTTGAATGCTTCGTTACACAAACTTGTATTTTGGTGTTGCATGGGTGTTATTGCAAGATGTGTAGTTTTTACACTTACCGGGTATTTTGGGATGAAACTTTTCTAGAGCAGAGAATACCAAGTACAAAATTTTTAAATTTTTTTATTGATTAAATGGAATTTTGTTGAAAAAAGTTCTACAGATGAAAGGCTGCGGGACAATGTCATTTAATTAAGGAAACGAGCTGCCAGGTTGAGCCTGTCGAAACCGGGTTTTAATCGTATTATGGTAGTATCGACTTCGACAAGCTCAGTCTGACAATCCTTAACTAAATGACATTGTGCTGCGGGATAGGAGTGAAAATCCTTTTGTGAGGAATGAATAAAAGATTGGAGCTAATAGCCCGGACAACTGTTGAATTATGGATTTCGGCATAAAGGCCCTAAATGGTGCTTTTATCTCTATAACTTTATTAATTACTGCATGAACAGTGAAAATAGTTTACGATTTACCCGCATCATTTTGATAACTCGGCTCTTTTTGTAGCTTTTCTCCCCTCTTTTTCCCTATTTTTGCGCACCAAAAAACACACTTTATATGATGGAAAATTTGATTTACGTAGTACCTGCAATGGGCGTTGTGGGCTTGTTGTACACTTTCGTAAAGTATGCATGGGTATCTAAGCAAGATGCCGGCAACGACAGAATGAAAGAAATAAGTACATACATAGCGGAAGGTGCTATGGCATTTTTAAAAGCCGAGTATAAAATTCTTACCTACTTTGTTATAATAGCAGCATTGTTGTTAGGTGTGATGGGCTACACAAATGCAAACAGCCACTGGAGCATTGCTCTGGCATTTGTATTGGGTGCATTTTTTAGTGCATTAGCCGGGTTTATAGGTATGAAAATAGCTACCAAAGCAAACGTTCGTACTGCACAAGCGGCACGTACAAGTTTAAGCAAAGCCCTATCGGTTTCTTTTACCGGTGGAAGTGTAATGGGAATGGGTGTTGCTGGCTTAGCTGTGTTAGGTCTTGGTGGTTTGTTCATTATTTTAAAAATGATTTTTGCAAATGGTGCGGCTGTTGACAGCATAGAAATGGAGCGCACGATTGAAATATTAACTGGCTTCTCTTTAGGTGCTGAATCTATTGCATTGTTTGCCCGTGTGGGTGGTGGTATTTATACAAAAGCTGCTGATGTGGGAGCTGATCTAGTGGGTAAAGTAGAAGCAGGTATTCCTGAAGATGATCCTCGTAACCCTGCGACAATCGCCGATAATGTAGGTGATAATGTGGGTGATGTTGCAGGCATGGGTGCCGATCTTTTCGGTAGTTATGTTGCAACAGTTTTGGCAACAATGGTATTAGGTAGAGAAACAAATGCAATGACTGATGCTTTTGGTGGCATGAGTCCAATTTTATTGCCGATGCTTATTGCATCTATGGGAATCATCTTTTCTATAATTGGTACTTTCTTCGTAAGAATAAGTGAGACTGCAGGTTTGAGTACACATAAAGTGCAGAATGCTTTGAACATGGGCAACTGGGGTAGTATGGTTTTAACTGCCATTGGTTGTTATTTTCTTGTGAACTTCTTAATGCCTGAGAGCATGGAATTGCGTGGATTTGTATTTACAAAAAATGGTGTGTTTGGTGCTATAATGGTTGGTCTAGCAGTGGGTGCGTTAATGAGTATCATAACTGAGTATTATACAGCAATGGGTAAGCGTCCGGTCATGAGCATTATTCGCCAGAGTGCTACAGGCCATGCTACAAATATTATTGGTGGTTTATCAGTAGGTATGGAAAGTACATTGCTTCCAATTTTGGTATTGGCTGCAGGTATTTACGGTTCTTACTATTGCGCAGGTTTATACGGTGTGGCTATTGCTGCAGCGGGTATGATGGCTACTACTGCTATGCAGTTAGCCATTGATGCATTTGGACCAATTGCCGACAATGCAGGTGGTATTGCTGAGATGAGTGAGCTACCAGCTGACGTAAGGGAGAAGACAGATATTTTAGATGCAGTAGGTAACACAACAGCAGCTTCAGGTAAAGGTTTTGCCATTGCTTCTGCAGCATTAACTGCATTGGCATTATTTGCAGCTTTCGTTGGTATTGCAAAAATTGATGGTATTGATATTTACCATGCTGATGTGTTAGCAGGTTTATTTGTGGGTGGCATGATTCCATTTATATTTTCTTCATTGGCTATTAAAGCCGTAGGTGAAGCAGCAATGGCGATGGTGGAAGAAGTTCGTCGCCAGTTCCGTACTAGTCCAGGTATAATGGAAGGTACAGGCAAACCTGAATACGATAAGTGTGTGGCTATTTCTACTGAGGCATCGCTTAAGAAAATGATGTTGCCAGGTGCTATTGCTATTCTATCTCCATTGATTATAGGTTTTGTATTTGGTCCTGAAGTGTTGGGGGGGTTCCTTGCCGGTGCAACAGTAAGTGGTGTGTTGATGGGGATCTTTCAAAACAATGCAGGTGGTGCATGGGATAATGCAAAAAAATCTTTTGAGAAAGGTGTGGAAATAAACGGCGAAATGTTTTACAAAAAATCTGAGCCACACAAAGCATCTGTAACTGGTGATACTGTTGGTGATCCGTTTAAAGATACTTCCGGTCCATCAATGAATATCTTGATAAAATTAATGAGCATTGTTTCATTGGTAATAGCTCCTACCCTTGCTAAAATGCATGCAGGTAAAATTGAAGCAAATAGGAAAGCACAAATGGAAACCCTGCAGAAGATGATGAATATGAAAGCGACAACATCTACCACTACTACAGGTTACTAGATAAAACTGAAATGATATAAGAAAATGCTCCTGCCAAAACGGGAGCATTATTTATTGGCTTATGACTGTGCGCACCTTAGTTTAATTTTGTCTTATGCATTTATTGTACATTGATAACCTTTGCTCAGAACCACTACTCGGCAATTTTTCATTAGAGAATATAAATCTAACCCAACAAAAGTTCGAAAAAATTGCATTGATTGGCGAAACCGGTTCCGGGAAATCTACATTGCTGAAAACCATTGCAGGTCTCATACAACCACAGAAAGGAACAATTTTATTTGATGGAGAAAAAGTTATGGGACCTGATTGGCAGCTCGTTCCAGGACAAAAAGGAATTGGCTATTTATCGCAACATTTTGAGCTGCGCAACAATTACAGAATGGAGGAACTGTTGATGTATGCAAATGAATTAACACAGCAGGACGCAGACGAATTGTACAGCCTTTGTAGGATAGATAATTTAATGCAACGTAATTCCTACGAACTATCCGGTGGTGAAAAGCAGCGGATCGCCCTGGCAAGATTACTTGTTACAAAACCTACTCTCTTAATATTAGATGAACCGTATTCAAATCTCGACCTTATCCACAGAAATATTTTAAAAGAGGTAGTTGAAAATGTTGCCGAGCGTTACCAAATCTCCTTCATCTTATCTTCTCACGAGCCTGCAGATGTTCTACCTTGGGCCGATAAAATTATCGTTTTAAAAACGGGGAAAGTAGTAATGGAAGGAACTACAAAGGAAGTTTATGGCAGACCTGTAAATGAATATGTCGCAGGTTTATTGGGGAACTATAATCTTCTTGATGAAAATACTTTCGGACAAAAAGGAATTACTAGACCGGAAGAAATTGAATTGATCAAAGGAACTTCAGGCACATACTACAATGGAGAAGTTAAAACCGTAAAGTTTTTTGGAAATTATTACGAAGTTGAAGTATCGATTAAACAACAAATAATAAGGGTACAAACACGTAATGGCCATTTTAAAACAGGAGAAGCTGTATCCTTAAATTTTTTAGATAAATAATTTTACACAATACGAACAAAATCGTATAATTGCAATACGAATTAAATCGTAAACATGAAAAATACGAAAGTTTTAAAGCCGACAGAAAGTGAGCTGGAGATTTTGGCAGTGCTTTGGGCACAGGGTGAAGCGACTGTGAGAATGGTACATGAAGAGCTTACTAAAACAAAAGAAGCTGGGTATACCACCACGCTCAAGTTGATGCAGATTATGAAAGAAAAAGGCTTGGTCACAAGAAATACGGAAAGCAAAACGCATATTTATATCCCGGCAATAAACAAACAAAAGACTCAAATACAGATTGTAAATAAAATGATTAGCAGTCTGTTTGCCGGCTCCTCTGTGGATATGGTAATGCAGGCTTTGGGTGGAAATAAAACGACAGCAGAAGAGCTCAAAAAAATTGAAGAGTTGATACAGACTTTAAAAGCACAAAAGTAAAAGTATATAAGAATGGATTTCTTTTATTCCTTTATTGTAACATTAATGCACAGCATATGGCAGGCTGCGTTATTGTTATATGTCTATTTACTTATTAATCTTCTTGAAAAAAATTACCACCCTTTACAAAAGAGGAACTTTTTATACTTACTTCTGCTTGCCCAACTTTGTATCTCCGCTATTACTTTTTTCATTTTTTTAAACAATTGTAATTTTAATACAACCTCTGGTGTTTTAGTATATTTTCAAGGCAACCAATTACCGTTTTTGAAAAATTACTATGGATTAGTATTTACCTTTTACATTGGTATTGTCACGGTTAAAATTGTACAGTTAGTCATTCAATGGGCTTCTTTTAAAACGAAATACACAGTGCAATTAAGTCGCCCGTCAGCAGATCTAAAAATATTCACAACATATCATTCCAGCTTGTTGTGCATAAAGAAAAATGTTACGTTGTGGTTCAGTAACTCAATAAAATCACCGGTAACTTTTGGGTTTTTAAAGCCTGTCATTCTACTTCCTGTTTCCTTAATAAATAACATCAGCACGCAGCAGGCAGAGCTCATTATTTTGCATGAATTGATTCATATAAAGAGTAAGGACTATTTGCTTAACTGGTTTTTGCTTGCAATGGAAACTATTTATTTTTTCAATCCATTCATAAAAATTACTGCTGATAAACTTAAACTTGAAAGAGAAAAGAATTGCGATATTCAGGTATTAAATTATCAATACGGCAAAATTAAATATGCAGAGACGCTTTACGAAATAGCAAAAAATCAAACAGAATTGGGACGCTTTCAATTGGGGGTTTTTAAAAATAATTCCCAGCTCTACAAAAGAATCTCTTTCTTTTCAACACAGCAAAATATAGCTTTTAAAAAATTAAACTTCCATCTTTTATCGTTCATTGTTGTAGTGTTTACAGCGGTAATAGCATTTTTGATGCTGGCTAAAAATGAAGTTCCTTTTAAAAGTGGATCTCAGACTTCCCTAAAATTTGTTCGGGAGGCTTATCAAAAAAGAATTGTTTACACCTCCCCCATTGCCGTAAATGAACCTGTAGTTTGTCAGAAAGATAAGGAAAGAGAAAAAACTCCCTATTACCATATCGAAAAAAAAATTAAATTGCCGGAAGGCTCAATGAATAATGAGGAAGTTCTTACAGAAAATATTTACACTCCCGTTTCTTACAAAGAAATTATAGACAGCACTAAGGAAGTTATTTACAATGTAGAAACAAAAAATACTACCATCACACAGTCTTACAAAATGGTTAAAAAGAAGGGCACTTGGGTGTTTGAACCTCAATGGATGATTGTTGAAAAAAGACCTGACTCGTCAAAGTCAATCCTCAAAGATTCTGTATCTATTTCTCCCAATTACTAGGAATACAATATCACTTAACGGCTTAGAGGTATTTCAATAATAGTGTCGTCTTAAAAGATTTCCCGGCGTTTTTACAATATTTAATTTTGGTTCATACTAATAATATGTAACCTTCATTAAGCTCCCGTTAGATAATATCTTTCAAAAAGTTCAACCTCTCCCTTCATATTTTTTAAATTTAGAAGACACAGCATTACATTTTTTTGCATTTCGTTTATTAATACATAACGTTCGCTTTACTTTTGAAAGTATAAAATGAGAAAAGAACCTACACAAGAATTGTCAATTATAGACACTGACCGCATTATTGAAATGGCATGGGAAGATCGTACACCATTTGAAGCTATTGAGTTTCAGTTTGGGCTAAGCGAAATGGAAACGGTTACGCTTATGCGCAAAAATTTAAAACGAGCAAGTTTTAACCTTTGGCGCAAACGCACACACAGCGGTGTAAGTCAAAAACATCTTGCAAAGCGTGTGGAAGGAATTGATAGATTTAAATGCACGTTACAGCGCAGCATTTCAATGAATAAAATAAGTAAAAGGCGATGAGCAAGAGAATAGAATATGTTTTCCCTACAGATTATGAGAGTATTTTAAAAAGGATTGATGAAACCGATCCTGTAAAATATGCACGGAGCAGAAATTTTATTGATGGTGATGTAACCTATTTATCTCCATACATTTCCCGTGGTGTTATAAGCGTAAAGATGGTAAAGGACATCATTTTTAAACGTGTCTTTAAAATGTATGAGATAGAAAAGTTTATACAAGAACTGGCTTGGAGAGAATATTGGCAGCGCATCTGGCAGAGTAAAGGAGATGAAATTTTATTTGATTTAAAACAAACCCAACCAGCTTATATTCACAGGAAATTACCTGTTGCCGTTATAAATCATCAAACGAGAATAGATGCAGTAGATAATTATATTGAACAAATGTATGAGCAAGGTTACATGCATAACCATGTGAGAATGTATCTGGCAAGTATAGTTTGTAACATTGCGAAGTCCCACTGGTCGTTGCCTGCAAAATGGTTGTATTATCATTTGCTTGATGGTGATGTTGCCAGTAATCACCTTAGCTGGCAATGGACTTGCGGTAGCGCATCTTCTAAAAAATATTATTGTGATCAGGCAAACATAAGCAGATATACAGGCAGCAACCAACGCAAATCTTATTTAGCTGAAGATTACGAAACGCTTGCTGAGATTTCTGTTCCTGATATTTTAAAGGAAACCACTGTACCTGAACTTGTGACGGTTCTGCCAGAGATTTCTCGCATAACTATTAATTCATCCATACCTACCTGTATTTACAATAGCTATAATTTGGATCCCCTTTGGCGCAAAGATGAGCATGTTAACCGGGTATTATTATTAGAAACATCTCATTTTAATAAATATCCGGTGAGTGAAAAAGTTATTCAATTTGTAACTGAACTTTCAAAAAATATTCCGGGTATAAAGATTTTTACAGGAGAATTTAAAGATTTGGAAATACTTTATGGAGATAATCCAAAGCAATTCATTTTTAAGGAGCATCCTGCATTTACGCATTATAAGGGTACATGCGATAGCAGAGAATGGTTGGCTCCTTCAGTTACCGGCAATTTTAATTCGTTCTTTTCATTTTGGAAAAAAGCGGAAAAGGAAATAAAATTTTAAGACTTTCCTCAAAATTTTTCATGTTGTTAAAACTCACGTAACAAAAAATTCGTAGTAAAAAAAAATTTTGATGATAATAGTTAATACTCTTAAAACGAGCATTGCAAGATTTTCTCTTTGCGTTTTTATTGCAGGAGTCGTTTTTACCGGATGCAAGAAAGATGAAGACACTGCTCCAGTAATACCTCCAACACCAGCCGTAAGGCCTGACATAAATTTTTATGGTCTTGCCGAAGACAACAGAATTTTAAAATACAATGCAAAAACCGCAGAAGCAGCTTCGGCTACCATTACTGTAACAGGTTTACAAACCTCTGAAAAGTTGCTAAGCATAGATTTTAGACCTGCAACGGGACAGCTTTATGCACTAGGAAACACCAGCAGAATTTATACGATCGATTTAAGCACCGGAGCTGCTACGACAATAAGTGCAACAAGTTTAACTCCTGCAATTGCAGGTACTTTTGCCGGTATAGATTTTAATCCAACAGTTGACAGAATAAGACTTGTAACGAATACAGGTCAAAATTTAAGAATAAACCCCGAAACAGGTGCAGTTGCTGCAACAGACTTAACTATTAATGGCGGTCCATCTCCTGCAATTACCTCAGTTGCATATACAAACAGCATTGCTGGTGCAGCTACAACAGAACTTTTTGATATAGATGGAACGACTGGAAAATTATACAAACAAAATCCTCCAAATGATGGTATGTTAACAGAAGTAGGTTCGTTAGGTGTTCAATTTACGGGTAGAGGTGGTTTTGATATTAATGCAGATAATTCTGTTGCACTTGCTACTTTAAATGTGGGTAGCATCTCAAAACTTTACACTGTAAATTTAACAACAGCGGCAACTACTTACCTG
>JANXTN010000023.1 GCA_025352435.1 Ferruginibacter sp.
TGCATTGTTTAAAGAGGGGAAGACTATTGCTGAGATTGCCTCAATTAGAAACTTTGCGGTTCAGACAATTGAAGGACACCTAGCAGCTTTTATCGAAAATGGTTTGATTGATATTGCTGCATTTATATCTCCCGAGAAATATGAAACTATAGCATCTGTGATGAATAATAGAGGTGAAAAAACGTTGACCGATTTAAAACCTTTATTGCCCAATGCAAGTTTTGGCGAAATGAGAATGGTAGAGGCGGCACTGAAAGCGAATGCCTTAAAAGTTTAAGAGCCAAATTTTTATTGAAGTTTAAAAGTCCCTCCTGTGGAGGGATTTAGGGAGGCCGGGCTGTTTTATCTCCCAAAATCATCCTGTACCCTTACAATATCATTCTCATCACTCGGATTGGCTGCATCAGTATGGCGCCAAATTTCTGCAACAATGCCCCAGTTCTCCATACCAATGAGTCTGTGCCTTTCGCCTTGCTTTAATTCAATAATATCACCTTTGTGCAAATTAATAATTTCATTCTCTTCGTCTGTATTACTTACCATTACTGCAGCTTCGCCACCAATTAGTTTCCATATTTCTGCACGGCGATGGTGGTATTGCCAGCTCAATCTTTTGTATGGGGCTACTACCAAAATTTTTGGACTTAATTTTCCTGAAATATTCAGTTCTTCGTTAGTAAGGTGAGGAAAGAATTTTGAAATAAAATGATTGGCTTCGCTTTCGTCTAATACAAAAAAACCTCCCCAAGGCCGGGCATCGTCAAAGGAAGAGACAGCTAATTTGTTTTCTGATAAAAATTCTGTTACATGTTCAAAAACCGTTTTCGTGCTGTCGTTAATATGTAAATTCATTAAAATTTAATTTTTGTAAAAGTAAAGTTTTAGAATGTATTGAATCCTTGGTGTAAAATTTTTCTAGCTATTCTTAAAGGTTGAGCCTTTACAGATTTTCTCATTTTGCAAATGTTATTCCCGATAGTTTACACCGCCAAATTGGTAAATGCTATTTTTGCAGATTAAGGTGTGTTTAAAATTTAACGGTTGAACAAAAAACTCAATATTGCTCTTGTAGGAAACCCTAACAGCGGTAAAACATCTTTGTTTAATGTGCTTACTGGGCTTAACCAAAAAGTTGGCAACTTCCCCGGCGTAACCGTTGATAAAAAAACAGGTATTTGTAAAATATCTGAAAATATTGATGCAAATATAATTGACCTCCCGGGCACTTACAGCCTTTACCCAAAGCGTGCAGATGAGTGGGTGGCTTATAAAGTTTTAATGGGTGAAGACAATGATGTAAAACCCGATATGATCGTTTTGATTGCTGATGCAAGTAATTTAAAACGAAACCTGCTTTTTTGTTCCCAGATAATAGATTTGAAAATTCCTGTTGTAATTGGTTTTAGCATGATGGACCTTGCCAAGCAAAATGGTACGCAGATAGATATTGCAGGAATGGAAAGGGAGTTGGGCGTGCCAATTGTTGCAATTAATCCACGAAAGAATAAAGGTATTACCGCACTAAAAAAAGCCATTGAACAACTGGCAGAAAATGCACAGTATTTACCCGCAAGAGATTTTTTAGAAGAAAGTTTTTTAAGCAATCCATCGGTGAGTGTTGCAAAAAAATATTTGTTGGAGGCGAGTAATTATAAAATATTACACTATTTAATAAACAATGAATATTTTGAGCAGAATAAAACACTGCATGATAAAATTGCTGCAGTAAAACACGACCATAATTTTAATGCCACCAAAACACAGGCGGAAGAAATAATGCAGCGCTACAATCGCATAAAGTTTATTATGCAGCAAACAGTTGTAGAAAATGATCCGCTGAAAAAATCTTTGTTTACCGAAAAGCTGGATGATATTTTATTGCATCGCACATGGGGTTATGTAATTCTTATTTCGGTTTTGTTCATCATGTTCCAATCCATCTTTTGGCTGGCGCAGTTTCCCATGGCAGGAATAGAATGGAGTTTTGCAAAATTGGGTGGCTGGCTTTCGGGTATTTTACCACAAGGTTTATTTGCTGATGTTTTTATAAATGGAATTGTAGCCGGACTAAGTGGAATAATGGTTTTTATACCGCAAATAATGATTTTGTTTGGTGTGATAACACTGTTAGAAGATACCGGCTATATGGCAAGAATAAGTTTTCTTACCGATAAATTGATGCGCAAAGTTGGCCTTAATGGTAAGAGTGTAATGCCCATGATTAGCGGTTATGCATGTGCGGTACCTGCAATAATGAGTGCAAGAAATATTGAAAATAAAAAGGAAAGATTGCTCACCATAATGATAACACCGTTGATGAGTTGCAGTGCTAGGCTTCCGGTTTACACGATTCTAATTTCACTTGTTATTCCATCTAAGTTATATTTTGGTTTTTTAAGTTTACAAGGGCTGGTAATGATGTTGCTTTATTTATTGGGGACTGTACTTGCGTTAATAGTTGCTTGGGTAATGAAGTGGTTTATAAAAAGCACCGAGCGTAGTTTTTTCATTTTAGAATTGCCTGTTTACCGTAGCCCACGCTGGAAAAATGTTTTAATGACGATGATTGAAAAGGCAAAAATATTTGTGTTTGATGCCGGAAAAATCATTATGATTATCAGTTTGCTTTTGTGGGTGCTGAGTAGTTATGGTCCTTCAAAAAAAATGGAAGCGGTAACCGCAAAATATGATGCGCTTGTTCAGTCTGCGCCGCAGCAAAAAGACCAATTAGATAAAGAAAGAAAAACGGCTTTCCTTCAAAATTCTTATGCAGGTTCACTCGGCAGTTTTATTGAGCCTGCTATTCGTCCGTTGGGTTACGATTGGAAAATTGGAATAGCGCTAATAACATCTTTCGCAGCAAGAGAAGTTTTTGTAGGCACAATGGCTACGTTGTATTCTGTAGGGGATGATGCAGATGAAAATAGCAGTACACTTCGCCAAAAAATGGCAGCTGCAAAACGTGCAGATGGTACAAAAGTATATGACCTTGCCACAGGATTATCTCTGCTGGTATTTTATGTAATAGCCATGCAGTGTATGAGTACTTTGGTTATTGTAAAACGAGAAACCAAAACCTGGAAATGGCCGGTAATACAATTTATATATATGACAGGGCTGGCTTACTTATTGAGTTGGGTTACGTACGTTATTTTTAAATAGCAAGCACTTTTCTAAATAATATTTAGGTGTTAAACATTATTCAATGAGCAGAATGAAACTCGAAGACAAAGGAAAAATTCTCCCACCGCCCGTGTTAAGCAAATACTCAGAAGTAGTTTCAAAAGAGGTACAAAACTGTCCTGATATTATTGCAGCGACACATTGGGAAATATGGGACCGCAACCAGCCAAACGGTGCTGATTTTTATGTGGGTGAAATTGAACTCGGGCATATACATTTAGACGGAAGCATTCATATTCCTTCTACTAAAAAGATATCTCAGTCTTCAGTAAAAGCGGGTCTTGCACAAAAATTTCCTTATGCGGTTGATTGGGTTCAGTATTCAATAGAAGATAAAAAAAGCGTAGCGCAGGCGACCTGGTTATTTAAATTGCATTACGATCATATAAAAGGTACTACTGAAGAAGATTCAATACAGCAGATACTGCAATATGAAATATAGTGATAAAAGAAATCTGTAGGATATCGTATAAATAAAAAGAGGCCGTCTCATTTTTAGAATGAGGCGGTTTTTTAATTTTTATATTTTTCGTTTTTATTTTTCGAGAACAGGATGATGTGTAGGTGGTGGTATGCTGATTACTTCAAAAACAAGAAAAAGAAGCCTTTTTAGGCTGCTTTTTTTCGAAGATTGTGCGCTAAGGCAAGTAACCCGGTTTCTATGAGTACTTTTTCTTTACCCCGGAGCATAAAGCGTTTAAACCCGTGGTTGTTTTTAATGTTTGCAAAGATGGGCTCTATATCGTGGCATCGTTGTTTTCGTTTCTTTATGCCTTCTTCACTTAATAATTGCTGGTTTGCTTTTTCTTTTAACCGGTTGAGTGTATGATTGATTTCAATGGTTCTGTTGCCTTTGCTTTTGTGGCAACTGCCATTGAGTGGGCAGGAGGCGCAATTCTTCGCAGCATACTTTGTAACCTGCTGTACAAAACCTGTTGAGGTAATGCGCTTATGTGTTCCTGTGTTTTGCATGTGCTGCCCCATAGGACATACATAATAATCTTCTTCGTTATTGTAATAAAGTTTGTCTGCTGCAAACATTCGCTTGCTTTGTATGTTGTTGTTTTGCTGACGGTCAAACTGATTGTGTTTTACAAAAGCAGTAATGTTGTTTTGTTCTAAATACTGATAATTTTCTTCTGAACCATACCCTGCATCGGCTGTTACAACATCAGGTAATGCTTGATGCTGCTCATTAAAATCATTGAGATGCGATAGTAAAGTAGTGGTATCTGTGGTAGCCTGATGTATGCTGTAATGTGCAATGTATTGACCATTGGAACTTAACTGAAGATTGTAGGCAGGTTTTAGCTGCCCGTTCATCATGTGGTCTTCCTTCATGCGCATGAAGGTGGCATCGGTATCTGTTTTACTGTAACTGCTGCGCTGTTCTCCCATTATCTTTTCCTGTGCCTCATAGCGCTCGAGTGCAGCAGGCCATTTTGCCTTTGCATAATTGAGTTTCTGTTTTATCTTTTTATCTGCGGCAGGATTGTCTTTTATAGCTGCATCAATACTGGCAATTGCAGCTTCCATTTTTTCCTTTGTTACAGTTGTAAAATCAGTAGGGTCTGTATCATCATTTTCTGCTTTTGCTATGCTCTGTGCATACTTCCACAACTCATCAAGCTGCTGCTTCATTTTTTCTTTATTGGTCTTTATAGCATTGCCCCATACAAAGCTGTAGCGGTTGGCATTGGCTTCTATCTTAGTACCGTCGGTATAGATCTCTTTTAGGCTTAACACGCCTTCAGCAGCTAAAAGTTGTACTACCTGTGTAAATATTTCTTTTAAGGGTTTGCGCAGTTTATCACCTCTAAAACGGTTGATGGTATTATGGTCAGGTGTACTCATACCACTGAGCCACATGAAGTGAATGTTTTGCTGTAGCGCTTCTTCAATTTTACGGCTGCTGTAAATATTGTTGATGTAAGCATACACCATCACTTTTAGCAACATGCCCGGGTGATAGCTTGCTGCACCACCACTTACATAACAGTTTATAAGCGGTTGAATATTGATTTTACCAAGCACTTCATCTACAATACGAACAGGATGTTTTGCAGCAATAAGTTCATCTAAACTCGGTGGAAGTAACATCCCCTGTCG
>JANXTN010000039.1 GCA_025352435.1 Ferruginibacter sp.
GCTACTTTGCCTGCTTCGGTAAAAAGGTTTCTGATTATTATTCCCTTAAAAGGCTCGACCCTTCCTATTCTGTTTATTATCCGGATGACAGAATGGACATACCTGCAGATTACAATGCACTTAAAAATTTATTTGAATCTATAGAAAGAGGAAGTGGGGAGCAACTCGATAAATTTCTTGCGGAAGCTGCGTACAAATATGAAGTTGGTGTAAACAAACTGGTATATAAACCGAGCCTTTCTGTAACTGAATTTTTAGATATTGATCTGGCAAAAGGCATTTTAAAACTAGATGTGTTTACCGATATGAAAAAACATATTAGTAAATATTTTAAGCATCCACACATTGTAGAATTAATGGAATTTCCTGTGCTTTTTTTGGGAGCACTGCCAAAACATATTCCGGCGTTGTATAGCCTCATGAATTATGCTGATATAAAACTTGGAACCTGGTATCCGGAAGGTGGTTTAAACACTGTGGCAAGCTCCATGCATAAACTTGCTGAGGAACTGAATGTCAAATGTTTGTTTGGCCAAAACGTTCAAAGTATTAATATTGAAAATGGGAAAGCAGTTTCTGTAACTACCGAGAAAGAAACTTTCTATGCTGATGCAGTAATTTCTGCGGCAGATTATCATTTTACTGAAACGAAATTATTACCCGAAAAAAGCAGAACTTACAGTGATGCTTATTGGGATAAAAGAGTAATGGCTCCTTCATCCTTACTGTATTATGTCGGTATCAATAAAAAATTGAAAAACCTTCATCATCATTCATTGTTTTTTGATGTAGATTTTAATCAGCATGGCAAGGAGATTTACGACACACCTATGTGGCCAACGCAACCACTTTTTTATGTATGTGCATCATCGATAACAGATGAAACAGTTGCGCCTGCAGGCTGTGAAAATTTATTTTTTCTGATACCTGTTGCAGCAGGATTAACTGGAGATGATGAAAAATTAAGAGATGAGTATTTCTATAAAATTTTAAGGCGTTTTGAGGAACAAACCGGCGAAAAAATAAAAGACAATATTATTTACAAAAGATCTTATTCAGTATCGGATTTCGTACATGATTATAATGCATTTAAAGGAAATGCTTATGGCTTGGCAAATACGCTGAAGCAAACTGCGATTTTGAAACCTGCTTTAAAAAGTAAAAAAGTTAGTAACCTTTTTTATGCAGGACAATTAACTGTACCGGGGCCGGGAGTGCCGCCTTCTTTAATTAGCGGAGAAGTAGCAGCAAAGCAGGTGATAAAACAATTTAAAAATGCAAACTAACAATGATATCATTATTTCATAAGGTAAGTCACCAATGCAGCAAAATAACTACTGAAGGTTACAGTACTTCTTTTAGCAGTGCTATACGCATGTTGCATGCAGACCTTCGTATGCCAGTGTATGACATATACGGCTTTGTACGTTTTGCCGATGAAATTGTAGATACTTTTCATGAATTTGATAAAAAGGAATTGCTGGCACAATTTAAAAGAGAAACTTATGAAGCGATTGAGCGTGGAATAAGTTTGAATCCGATTTTACATAGTTTTCAAATAACAGTAAATAAATATAACATTGATCATGCTTTGATTGAAGCTTTTTTTAATAGTATGGAAATGGATTTGAGTGAAAAAGAATATGATGCGGATTGTTACTCTGCCTACATTTATGGAAGTGCTGAAGTAGTAGGCTTAATGTGCTTGTTTGTTTTTTGTAATGGCGATAAGGAGGAATATGAAAAGTTGAGACCTTCTGCACAATCCCTTGGTGCAGCATTTCAAAAGATTAATTTTTTAAGAGACCTAAAGGCTGATCACGAACAACTCAACAGAACTTATTTTCCCGGAGTAAACTTTAAAAAATTTACCGAAGGGGAAAAAAGAATAATAGAAGAAGACATTGCATCTGATCTTAAAAAAGCCTACGATGGAATTTTAATGCTTCCTGTAAAAGCACGATTTGGTGTGTATGTTGCTTATAAATATTACCGTACCTTATTCAGAAAAATTCAACAGGCACAACCACAATTGTTGCTCGAAAACCGGGTACGCATAAGCAATACATTTAAGGCTGTTATCTTACTAAAAGCCGGTCTACGCAGTTCATTCAATTCTTTATAGTTAAGAACATGCAGCAAAAAAAAGCAGTAATAATTGGCAGTGGTGTAGCAGGTATGGCAAGTGCCATAAGGCTTGCTGTGCAAGGTTATGCTGTTACTGTTTATGAAAAAAATGATTATCCTGGGGGTAAATTATCGGCTTTTAAAACTGGTGGTTATCATTTTGATGCAGGTCCTTCGCTATTTACACAACCTCAAAATATTGAGGAACTTTTCACATTAGCCAACGAGCCGATCGAAGATTATCTATTGTATCATAAAATTGATATTGCCTGCAAATATTTTTTTGAAAATGGAAAAGAAATAAATGCATATAGTAATAAAGATTTATTTGCAAATGAGGTACAAGATAAAACCGGTGAACCAAAAGAAAATATTAATGAATATCTAGACCGTTCTGAAAAGTTGTACAATAATGTTGCTAACATTTTTTTAAATTACTCCTTACACAAAAAAAGTACATGGCTGCATACCCGTGCCATTAGGGCTTTTAGCTCAGTAAAGTTTCCTTATATTTTTAAGTCATTAAACCAATACAATACAAGTTTTAAAACGAAAGAAACACAGCAGATCTTCAATCGCTTTGCAACGTACAATGGTAGCAATCCTTACAAGGCACCCGCCATGCTAAGTCTTATACCACATTTAGAACAGACGGAAGGAGCCTATTATCCCCAAGGTGGCATGATAAATATTACAAATGCACTGTATAAATTGGCTCTTAAAAAGGGCGTAAATTTTCATTTTAATGCACCAGTAGAAAAAATTATTTGTCCGGATAATATAGCTGTAGGCGTAGTTGTAAATTATGAAAATATTATAGCAGATGTAATAGTGAGTAATAGTGATGTTTATTTTACCTACAAACATTTACTGAGCAATAGTATTAAAGCAAAAAAAATATTAAGACAGGAGAGAAGCAGCAGTGCGCTTGCATTTTATTGGGGAATTAATAAAAACTTCCCTCAACTGGAACTGCACAATATTTTGTTTAGTGAAGATTATGCAGCAGAGTTTGAACATATTTTTAAGAGTAAAAAATTATACAGCGATCCTACGGTTTATATAAATATTACAAGTAAGATAGAAAAGGCGCAGGCGCCGGATGGTTGTGAAAATTGGTTTGTGATGATAAACGTGCCTGCAACCAATACTTATAATGTGGAGGAAGTAAAAGCAGCTGCAAGAAAAAATATTATCGAGAAATTAAATCGTATTCTAAAAACAGATATTGCCCAACATATTGTAACAGAAACATTTCTGCATCCGCAGTCTATTGAGGCCAATACTGGTTCTTACTTGGGTTCGTTGTATGGCACAAGTTCAAACTCTAAAGCTGCTGCTTTTTTACGTCATCCAAATTTTACAAAACGCATTAAGAATTTATACTGTTGTGGTGGAAGTGTGCACCCGGGTGGTGGTATCCCTCTATGTTTAAAAAGTGCAAAAATTGTAAGTGATCTTGTAAAGCATGATATTAAAAATGGCAGAAAAATACATGCTTAAAAGCAGAACACAGATAGCAACTGCGCTGGCAATTTTTTTTCATGTCATTGGTTTTGTGGGAATGTTTTTTAACAAAGACTTCTTTACAGCAGCCACGCCATTTAATCTTTTATTGATGTTTGTTTTGTTGCTTTATACACAGCAAAAAATTAATGTAGGTTTTGTTATATTTTTTGCAGTTTGTTTTATTACAGGGATTGCTGTAGAGATTGTAGGAACTTCCACAGGTTTTTTGTTTGGTGAATATGCCTACGGAAAAACGCTTGGATTAAGTTTTAAAAACGTACCGTTCGTTATTGGTGTTAATTGGTTTATTATAATTTATTGCAGCGGCATTACTGCTCATAGATTTTTAGAAAAGATTTCTGCTAAGCTGGAATCCATGACAGGAGCCCCTCCGCCTGCTATGCGATTTTTTTCCTTGATCTCAGATGGTGCAATGCTGGCTGTTTTTTTTGATTGGATTTTGGAACCTGCCGCTATAAAGCTTGGCTATTGGCAATGGCTCGGAGATGGTGAAATACCAACTTACAATTACCTGTGTTGGTTCATTGTAAGCTTAGGTTTAATGAGTGTTTTCACTTTCTTAAAATTCGAGAAGAAAAATATTTTTGCGGTAAATTTACTTATGATAATGATGATGTTTTTTATGCTAATAAGAACTTTTTTATGAACCTGATTTTATATTTATCAATTACACTTTTCACCTTCATTTTAATGGAAGGCATTACGTGGGCAACCCACCGTTATGTAATGCATGGTTTTTTGTGGTATCTGCACGAAGATCATCACCAGCCACATGGTTCTCTTTTCGAAAAAAATGATGCGTTCTTTTTAATTTTTGCTGTACCGAGTTGGTTGTGCATTATGCTGGGGTTGCAACATGGAAATTACATTGCCGCCTCTATTGGTTTCGGCATTGCCATGTACGGACTTGCATATTTTTTAGTGCACGATGTAATTATTCACCAGCGTTTTAAATGGTTCACTCGCAGCAGCAATGTGTATGTGCGCACTATACGGTGGGCGCATAAAATGCACCACAAGCACATGGGTAAGGAGCATGGCGAAAGTTTTGGAATGTTGTACGTTGCAAAAAAGTATTGGGAAAAAGTAAAGGCAGATAAAGTAAGAAAAGTTTTTTAAAACTATTTGAGCTTGCGCC
>JANXTN010000057.1 GCA_025352435.1 Ferruginibacter sp.
TCTACATTAAATTTTATTGTATCATTCGAAATTAGTACATAATTCAATTACTATTGACATAAATTCGAAAAACAACTTTTCAATCTGGATTTTGATACAAATGTGATAAAAAGAGGTCAAAAAGTAAATAAAGTTCAAGTAACCTTTAAAAACTATTGAAAAACTCAGTTTTTCTAAAATTAAAAAAAGGCTGCCTTGTTAACAGACAACCTTTTTCCCCCGTCTAAATTTTAGATTCTTAGTTACTTATAGTCAGTTTTTTAACTACCACTTCATTCGTTGATTTATCAACAATTCTAATCAGATAAGTACCAATTTTTACGCCTGATAAGTCTAATGAGTTAATAGAATTGCTGTTGATATTCTTCAAAACTTTTCCTGAAAAGTCAAGTAATTGGAGCGAACTATTCGCTGTAGCACCAACCACAGAAACTTTTGAATCTGCCCGTGCAGGATTAGGAAAAATCGTTACATCGCTCGCTGCGCCAATACCTTTAACCGTTCTTATGGCTGAGTAAGTAAACTTTCCATTGAGATCTACATTTTTCAACCGGTAATAGGTTGCACCTATGTTATCATTTTTGTCATTAAAAGAATAACTCCTTGTAGACGTTGAATTACCGTTAGATGCAATAGTACCGATGCTGCGGAATTCAGTTCCTTCTGCTCTTTCAACATTAAATTCTTTTGCGTCAATTTCAAATTCTGTAGTCCAGTTTAGCGCAACTACTTGCTTTGTTCGTGATGCAGAAAAGCCACTTAGTTTTACCGGCGTCGGACCCCCTTCCGGACCATATATAATTGGCAAGCTGGGACAGGGCGCTGCAGAGCAAGATCCTGTATGTGGAGTAAGTATAGCAGAGATGTTTCCGATTGTGCAAACTAAATCTGTATAACTTTTGATTCCATTTCCATTATTTAAAAAACAACTATCTAAAATTACTGCATTACCACATTTCACAATTACTGAAAGAGATTTCATGCCTGTGGTATTATATCTTATGCTTAAAGTGTAACGACCATCTAACTGTTTAGAAATAAAAGTCGGTTGCAATACTTCGAAACATTCTTGAGAAAATGCTGCTGTAGTTGATGCAAAAAGTACGAGGGTAATTAAAATTTTTTTCATACATAAATTTTTTTGTGTTATTAAGAAATAAATAATTAATGGTACACTAAAAAATATGCAAGCAAAGAGATGCTACTTTAAAGAGATAGGACAAGGAAGTGACTGAACGACGATAAAGGAAATGCAGTTAATTCTAAGGATAGAGAAAAATCAAATGGGGAATTTGAAACACAAATATAAAATATTTTTTTAATAAACAAACTTTATTTAATATGTTGATAAAAAAAAGAGAGATTACTCTCTCTCTCTCTCTATTCTCGCTTTTAAATAATAAAATTACTTATTTCATTTCTTTCTGCATTGGATTGCCCAAACCCGAACTAGCACCCCTTGCAGTTCCACCGGCCCGGGTTTTAAATAATTGAAACTTGGAAGGTTCAGCAGTTACATTCCAAACATTGTTTTTCTCATCAATGTCTGCCGTTTCACGCATTGGATCTAATTTTATAGAGGCAACTTCTTTGTCTTTTACAAAAGTTTTTACAACCCTGTTTTCATTTTTGCGCCATACCTGCACAGCAATACGATCTGTTTCTTTACTGCCATCTTTATATGTCCATTCAATAATGATGGGCATTACCAAGCCACCTTTATTGCTAAAAGTAAGCTCATACATAAATTTATTGCCCGCAATTTCCTGTTTTTCTTGGGTAGTAAACGCATCAATAACCGGTGGTGGAGTAGTTATAGTAAATGGAGTATTATCAATCTTTACCAAATCTCTGTCATATCTCCAATAAAAATCTCTTAAGCTTGTATCAGCATCCGTAGCAAAAACTATTTTCTTGTCTTGTCTGTTTCTTATTTTTGAAATGTCTTCAAATGAATTTAATTGCGGTTTTGCTACAGCTTGTGTTGTACTAATAGGCGTAGTTCTTAATGAACCAGAAGAACTTTCCGTACTTAGGTTTGCCCATTTTACTGAATCCAAAGAAATATCGCATGGGTCTGTATTGTAAAACCAACCACGCCAAAACCAATCTAAATCTTCTGCACTTGCATCTTCCATTGTCCTAAACAAATCTGCAGGTGTAGGGTGTTTAAATGCCCAGCGTCTTGAATATTCTTTAAATGCATAGTCAAAGTTTTCTCTTCCAATAATTGTTTCTCTTAAAATGTTTAAACCGGTAGATGGCTTGCTGTAAGCATTTGGGCCAAACTGAATAATATTTTCACTATTAGTCATTATTGGCTCCAGCTGATCTTTTGGCAACTTCATATAATCTACAATCTTGTAAGCAGGACCTTTACTAACAGGAAATTTGTTATCATACAGTTCTTCTGTTAGATATTCAACAAAAGAATTTAATCCTTCATCCATCCATGTCCACTGGCGCTCATCGCTGTTAATGATCATAGGGAAAAAGTTATGTCCTACTTCATGTATCACAACGCCGAGCATTCCAATCTTTGTAGCTTCGCTATACGTACCATCTTTTTCTGTACGGCCATAGTTAAAACAAATCATTGGATACTCCATACCATTAGCAGCTTCTAAACTTTGTGCAACGGGATAGGGGTAGGGAATAGTAAATTTTGAATAACTTTTGATTGTATGCGCAACTGCTTTTGTACTTAATTTTCTGTACAAACCATAAG
The DNA here is from genome assembly GCA_025352435.1 of Ferruginibacter sp. Lineage (GTDB taxonomy): Bacteria > Bacteroidota > Bacteroidia > Chitinophagales > Chitinophagaceae > Ferruginibacter. The sequence goes on from JANXTN010000057.1 coordinate 2,729, forward strand.
CCTCTTTGCCATAAGCACTCATACACATAACCTTCTTTCCTTCCACATAGGCAGGCATTGCATCCCACACAAATTTGCGGCTGCTACCCCAAGCAAAATCACGCACCATCTCTGCTTTAAAAACCCAGGTCTTTTTTGTGGTTTCTTTTTTTAGTTCTCTGGCTTTTGCCTCTGCAAGTGTAACAACCTCTACCACATCTTTTGCATTCTGCGCAGTTTGCCATCTGCTATATTGTGCAGGACTTAATACCTGCTGATAATTTTGACATTCACCAGTGGCCATTACAACATGATCAGCCGGTACAGTCATAGCTACTTTAAAATTGCCAAAGGTTAAAGAAAACTCTCCGCTGCCTACAAACTGGTGATTTTGCCATCCCTGAAAATCACTATACACGCATAATCTGGGGTACCATTGTGTGATAGTGTACAAATCATTTTTATCTTCTGGAAAATATTCAAAACCACCACGGCCACCATATTTGGTACGTTCAATAATATTGTAGTTCCAGTCAATTTTAAAAATAAACTGTTGCCCCGGTTTTAAAGTTTGTGGCAACTCTATCCGCATCATGGTTTTGTTTATCGTATATTTTAAAGGCACGCCTAAAGCAGTTGTAACTTTTGTAATGTTATCGCCATACTCCTTATCTAATTTGCCTGTGCGCAGTCTTTCAAGATCTTCTGTATTTACAGATCTCTGCAATGTGTTGCTTGTTTGATAGCCGGAGTTGTTTACAGAACTATGTTCGTTTTCATCAAGTTGTAACCACAAATAAGTAAGGTTGTCGGGCGAATTGTTGTAATAAGTAAGCGTTTCTTTTCCTGTTATTTTTCTGTTGGGTTCATCAAGCTCACAAGTAATATCGTAGTCGCACCGCTGCTGCCAGTATTTGGGACCCGGTGCTCCGCTTGCCGTACGATATTCATTTGGAGTAGGGAGTATAGTTCCCAATTGTTCAAACCGGTTGCCATGGTTGCTGCCCGGATTATTTTTTAGATCCTGCCCGAAGCAAAAAAATATGCCTGTGCTTAGGATTACCAAAAGGAAGAATTTTTTCATTATGTGTTTTTTGTTTATTTATTTAAGGTATGCGTAAAGATATATTTTTATGGTACTCGTTCCACAGCAAATTTTACCGCCCATATAATTGTAATAATACTTAATGAATACATCCACCACAATCTTTTTAATGCTGTAATATTTATTATAATATGAGCACTCAATAAAATGAGAGCAACACAAACAATTTGTCCTGCTTCTAGTCCTAAATTAAAACCTAATAAACCCGGCCCGATTTGTTGATTGCTTGCAAGCATAAAACGGATGCTGTTTGCAAAACCGAGCCCATGAATCAATCCAAAAAAAAGAGCAAAAAAATAATTGATCTGTATTTCTCTTGTACTGAAATCTTTTAAAAAAAAATTTGATATGGCTGTAATAATAATGGTAATTGGTATCAGAAATTCTACCCATTTTTCATTGGCACGTATTACATCATAAATACTTAAGGCGAGTGTGAGAGAATGCCCAATTGTAAAAGCTGTAACGAGTACCAAAACTTTTTTCCAGTCTTTTAAAATGTAAACTGCGGAAAGTGCTACAATAAAAAGCTGATGATCGAGCGCATTTAAACTGATTATGTGGTGCCAGCCTTCTTTAAAATAAAATGCTAAATCATTCATGCTCGTATCAAGCTTACTTACTTTGATTTATGTTTGCGTTGATTAATCCAAATATAAAAGTAATCGTCAATTTTTAACTTGTATGGCAGGTATATTATTTAAGTGGCTTTTTGTTTCCCTATTGTTGTTGCCATTTGGTGAAAATAACCACCATCCGATATTTGTAAGTGTCACAGAGATAGAACACAATGCAAAAGAAAAAACGCTTGAAATAAGTTGTAAAATTTTCACAGACGATTTTGAAAAAACCCTGCGGGCAGCGTATAAAACACATGTTGATTTGCTGGATGAAAAAATGAAGTCTGCAATGGATAAACTGGTAAATGATTATGTGCAAAAGCATTTAAAAATCGTGGCGGACGGCAGAATTACTAATTTAAAATATCTCGGATTTGAAAAAATTGAAGAGGGTATTTATAGCTACTATGAGATAGATAATATTTCTACACCCAAAAAAGTTGAGGTAACAGACAATGTGTTATTGGAATACAATACACAACAAATGAATCTTGTGCATGTAACGGTTGGTGGAGAAAGAAAAAGCGGAAAATTGAATGGTTCGGAAAATAAGCTGACTGTATTCTTTTAACTTATTTTAATCCTCCATTTCTTCTTTAAGTTCTTCTGATACAACAACCAATATCTTATCTATCCGCTGACCATCCATATCAATTATTTCCAAAGTAAAATCCCGCCATTCAAATTTTTCGCCTGTTGCAGGGATATGTTCCAGTTCGTGTAAAACGAACCCTGCTAATGTATCAAATTCATGTTCGCCTTCATTCATCCAGTCAGCTCTTTCAAAATAACTTAGAAAATCGTAAAACCCTATTTGCGCATCTATTAAAAAACTTCCATCGTCTCTTTTAACAATGCCGTATTCATCTTGTCCGGTTTGCGGTACATCTCCAATGATAGCTTCTAAAATATCATTCAAAGTAATCATTCCTTCAAGCGTGCCATATTCATTTACAATAAAGGCTGAATGTATTCTTGTGCCTTTAAATTTTTCCAGTAATTGATAGGCCGAATTATTTTCCGGCACAAACAATGCTGCCTTCATAATATCTCCCAAAGGCTTGTCAGGATTGGTTTTCAACAAATCTTTTACATAGACAATGCCCTTAATATTATCTACAGTGCCATCACAAACCGGAAAAGTGCTGTAAATAATATCTCCAAATTTATTCTTGATATCTGTCAGCGTATCGTTTACATCGTACCAAATAATATCAGTGCGGTGCGTCATTAAACTAGTAATATTCCTGTCGCCCAAATGAAACACTCTTTCTATAATATCTTTTTCATCTTCTTCTATAGAACCATGTTCACTTCCTTCAGATATCATGGCTTTTATCTCCTCTTCTGTTACTGCACTATCACTAGCTTTTTTTATATTGAAAATCTTAAAAATTATAGCAGTAATGCCCGATAATAGCCACACAAACGGATGCATGATAGTAGAAAGAAAATTCATTGGTATAGCTATACTTCGTGCAATTTTTTCAGCACGCAACAAACCAAACTTTTTAGGAATTAACTCACCAAAAATTATGGATAAAAAAGTTACTAAAATAACAACAACAGTAGTAGCAATTCCATCTGCATATTTTTCGGTAAAAGCGATTTGCTTAAAATATGGCGCAAGCAATTTGCTGAACTTATCTTCTGCATACACACCGGTAAGAATGGCAATTAAGGTGATGCCAATTGTTGCGGTGCTTAAAAATTTTTCAGGATTATTTGCCAGATCTAATGCCGCTTTTGCTTTTTCATCTCCTTTTGCTGCCATCCCTTCCAATCTGCCTTTGCGTGCACTTACAAGGGCAATTTCACTCATTACAAAAAGGGCATTTAATAATATCAAAAGAAAAAGTATAAAAACTGCTGCCATTGCGGGGAAAATCTTATTAAAAAATATTGGTATGTTATGTCTGTAAAGATATAAAGATGAACCTAATTGCTATTTTATTTTTATCAATACTACTTCTTCTGTCAATTCTTTTCTGCGAGTGGGATTTAAAAATTTTAACTGTAACCGGCTTACGCTGTAAGTCTGAACTTTGTACAGGATTTCATATTTTTTTCCTGCGTTTATAAAGTCGTTTATACTTCCTCCGGTT
>JANXTN010000068.1 GCA_025352435.1 Ferruginibacter sp.
TTTTAAACTGGAAGGAAGTTCTGATGCATCCACAGCAGATTTAAAAAGAATTGAATATCATATTGGTGGTTTTAAAGGAACGAATAAAACCATGAGAACAGTGTTTTTGCCTGTTAATAATGCTGCATTGCTACAACAAAAAAGATTAGTTATTCAGCTTGATATTGATAAATACTGGAACGGCGTGAATAAGATAAATATAGCTGAAACGCCTGTAGTGGCGCTACCTGGAACACATGCAAAAGCTGCCGCCGATAATTTTGCAGGCATGTTTTCAATACAAAATAATTTATAACAAGCATTGAAAATAAACATCACATTATATTTCCTAATTTTTATTAGCACCGCATTAATATTAATAAGTGCAGGTAAAAAAAACTATTCTCCTACTCCCATTACATTTACCGTCCCAAAAGGTTTTCCTGCACCGAATAATATTTTCTTAAAGAATAAACTGACGCAGGAAGGATTTGAACTCGGCAAAAAAATGTTTTATGATGCCAGACTAAGTAAAGATGGTGAAGTGAGCTGTGCAAGTTGCCACCAACAGTTTGCAGCATTTGCTACATATGATCATGATCTTAGCCATGGTGTAAACAATAGTTTCAGTACAAGAAATGCACCCGCGCTTGTAAACCTTGCATGGATGAAAGAATGGCATTGGGATGGTGGTATTAATCATTTAGAAATGCAACCGCTTTCGCCATTGAGCGCAGCAAACGAAATGGGTGAAAAGCTGAATACTGTTCTTCTCAAATTAAAAGGAGACACGGCGTACAGAAGAATGTTTAAAGCAGCATTTGGAGATGCAAATATTAGCACTGAAAGAATGCTGAAAGCCTTTGCTCAGTTTACCGGCAGCCTTGTGAGTGCAGACAGTAAATATGATAAAGTAAAAAGAGGCGAGGCAAGTTTTATTTTACCCGAACAAAAAGGGTATGAAATTTTTAAAGCCAACTGTAATGGGTGCCACAAAGAACCTTTGTTTACAGACAATAGTTTTAGAAACAACGGAATTACATTAAACCGTTTTGGTGATGTTGGCAGACAAAAAATCTCTCAGGATAAAAGGGATTCATTAAAATTTAAAGTTCCTACTCTTCGCAATATAGCAATCTCACTGCCTTACATGCATGATGGGCGAATGAATACTATTGAAAATGTATTAAATCATTACACCAATTTAGATACACAATTGATAAATCTTGATCCCTTGCTTACCAAGAAAATTAATCTGTCAGATAAAGAAAAAAAACAACTCGTACTTTTTTTATATACGCTAACAGACACGAGTTTTACAAAAAATAAAAGATTTGCACCTTAAAGCAATTCAATCCAAATTGTAAATTTTCTATTACTTACTTTTGAAAAAATAATAATCGTTGAGCAGCATAAAAAAATTGGCGGGAGAAACTGTATGGTATGGCGGTAGTACCATTGCTGCAAAACTTATCAATTATTTACTTACTCCATTTCTTACTTATACACTTGCCAATAAGAGTGACTATGGTAAAATCGGTCTTATCTATTCACTCATTCCTATTTTCAATATCATTTTTACGTACGGTTTTGAGACAGCCTATTTCAGATTTTCAGGCAAAAAAGAAGGAAGTACAAAACTGTACAGCACGGCATTTTTGTCATTGTTTTTTTCTACGATTTTTCTCACTGGAATATTGTGGTTAAACAGATCATCACTTGCATCCGTTATTGGATTGGAAACATTTCCAACCGTTATTAAACTGATGATTTTAGTTATTGCAACTGATACATTATCTGCTATTCCATTTGCGAGGTTGCGCCAGGAGGGACGGCCAAAAAAGTTTGCTGCAGCAAAGGTGCTTGGCGTACTCGTTAATATTTTACTCACCTGGTTTTTTGTCGGCTATTGTCCTGCGCACTATGCAGCAAATTCAACCGGATTTATTGGTAAAGTATATGATCCAACGATCAACCCAATAACATATGTTGTCTTTGCAAACCTCGCACAGTCCGTAATTACCTTGCTTTTTCTCTCCAAAGAAATTTTGCAAATCCGTTTTAGTTTTAATGCCGCTTTGTGGAGACAGATGATGATTTACGCCTTACCATTGGTGCTTGTAGGTATGGGCGGTATGATAAATGAAACGATGGACAGATTGATGCTGAACTGGTGGCTACCAGGCACAAAAATATTTAGAGAGGAACAGGTGGGCGTTTACAATGCATGCTATAAATTATCCATTTTAATTACACTTTTTATACAGGCTTTTAAAATGAGTGCCGAGCCATTCTTTTTTAAACAGGCTGAAACTGCCAACCCACAAAGGGTTTACGCAAGGGTTATGAAATTCTTTGTAATGATCATTTCTATCATGTTTCTTGCAGTGAGTTTATTTATACCATTGTGGAAATATTTTATAGGACCAAAATACTGGGACGGCCTGTCTGTGGTGCCAATTTTGTTAATGGCAAATATCTTTTTGGGTATTTATTATAACCTAAGTATATGGTACAAACTAAGCAATAAAACTATTTATGGTGCATGGGTTACCTTAATAGGTACCACCCTTACGATCGCCATTAATTATATTTTTATTCCTGTCTGTGGATTCATCGCTTGCGCATGGGCAACATGTATTTGTTATGGAAGCATGATGGTTGTCTCATTTATCTGGGGTCAAAAATTTTATCATATTCCCTACGCATGGAAAAAGCTAGTAGCTTATCTGGCAATTGTAATTGGCATTTTCTTTATACACAAAGGCATTACACATTTTTATAAGAATACCTATTTTAGTTTAGGCATTGCAACCATTTTACTTCTTTTCTACTGTAGGTTTCTTACACTGGTAGAGTACAAAGAGTTTTCTAAACTTCCATATATAGGCAAATATTTTTTGCAGAAAAATGTAGGCACAGGTGCGTAAATTTCTTTTATACATTTTACGGCGACCACTGTTGTGGATTGTTGATCGTTATTCGTCTGCACCTCAAAAACCAATTGTTTTTAAATCACTCTCAGATTTATTTTCTACTGCAGAAGATGAAACTGATGAAAGAGTAAAGTTCCTAAATACAACTTCTGAAGAAGCAAAGTTTATCATTTTTAGCGACCAGCATAAAGGCGACAGAAGTGCAGCAGATGATTTTAAAAATGCCGAAAATAATTACGCAACTGCATTAGATTATTATTTTGCAAAAGGCTTTACATTTATAAATCTTGGAGACAGTGAAGAGCTTTGGAAATTTAGTGCTGATAAGATTTTACCTGCAAACGAAAACATTTTAAGCAAAGAAGCTGCTTTTCAACCTGCAAGGTTTTATAAAACTTTTGGCAACCATGACTTAATATGGAAAAACAAAGCCGATGTTTTTTTATGGCTAAGAAAATATTTTGCAATGCCGCTGGTAATAAATGAAGGCATTTTAATTAAAATTAAAACCGCGACGAGCGAACTAAAAGTATTTTTAACCCACGGTCATCAAGGTGATACCATGAGTGATAACAACTCCTTTAGTACGTGGGTCGTAGCACATTTGTGGCTGCCTTTGCAGCGTTATTTAAATATCAACATAAACACACCAAGCAACGATTTTTCTTTAAGAAATGATCACAATATTATGATGAGTGAATGGAGTGGCGAACAACAGAATCTGTTGCTCATAACCGGCCACACACATGTTCCTGTATTCGCATCGGGCAGGTATTTTGATCATCCATCAAATAATATTCCCGGTAAAATACAGCATCTCATCAAGCCATCTTATTTTAATACCGGTTGTTGCTGTTTTGACGATGGTGATATAACAGGAATTGAAATTGAGAATGGGTTCATCAGACTTATAAAATGGCATGACGAAAATAAAATGATCTCAAGAAAAATTTTAGAAGAGAAATTATTAGAAGATCTTTTAAAAGATTTGTAGATCAATTTAAATACTTCAACATTACTGCGTAGAGTATTTTCTCTTCAGGCTTGGTAAATAACAAATCGTTTGCGGTATTTAAAAAATGTCTTTTAAATGCACCAATTGCATTTGGTATATTTTTCACATCGTAACCAATAATTTTTAGTGCATATTTTATATTAAAATCTACAGGAACATTAACTCCCGTAGTATCATCATACCACCAACCAAAACCTTTTTCTGATAATGCCTTCCACGGAAAAAGCAAGCCTGGATCTATCTTGCGGGCTGGTGCTACATCACTGTGCCCGATAAAGTTTTCTGCAGGAATATTGTATTCTTTTTTTAAAAATAATAAAACGCCCACCAAAGTATTTATTTGTGCTGTTGAAAAACTGTCTAATCCATTATTATCTATCTCAATACCGATGGAAGAGGAATTTACATCATTATTGTTGCCCCATTTTCCTGCACCTGCATGCCATGCACGTAAATAATCATTCAGCATATGGTGAAGAGTGCCATCTTTACAAATTACATAGTGTGCACTCACTTGCGTTGCCGGTTTGGTAAAGGTCTGCAGCGTTTGTTCGCAACTGTTTTGTGCAGTATAATGTAAAACAACAATATTGGGTTTTCTCATACCAAAGTTTGTTGTATAGGCTGGATACATGGGCGATTTTAAAGAATCTGCGATTATTAAATTGGTTGGAGTTACAGTTATTTTTTTAGCAAACGCTTTGGTTTGTTTTGCGTATACTTTGTTTGTAGCACTATACGGTTTAGGGCTACAAGAAGCTAACGAAAATAAAAAAAGGATGAAGCCTGTAGTCAGTTTTATATGCATAAAATTATTTACAGTTTACTTTTTTAAATGCATGTTTTTCTTCAAAATTAAGGGCGTGTGGGTATTTTAAAATTGCTGTATCATTTTTCATTTCAATATCGCCATAGCCTTCGGCCAAGGTGTTTCCAATAATTTTAAAAATAATTTGCCTTACAGATATTTTACCTTCTGATTCAAAAGTATAATAGCCTTCCACACGATCATTGATTTTTGAAAGCATTACGTTCCCTTTATTGCTGTCTTTCCCTTTCCTGTTGTAAAGCAAACTTCCTGAGAATGATGCGTTATTTTGTTTTATATTTAAAGAAGCTGTGTCGCCGGAAATAATCATTTCGTAGCATCCATCAAAAATCGCTGGCTCGGCTATTTTTACAACAGGTGCAGGTGTTGATTCTTTTTTCTCTTTCGGGCTTTCTGAACATGCACATAAAAAAATGGCGGTAGGTATAATGAGAAAATATATTTTCATGTTGTAAATTTTGAATATTGGTTTTTATAAAATTATGGCAAATACGGCATATGCTTTGAACAATATTTACAAATACTTTACGATGAATACCAACGAAAATATTGAAGATGATTCCTTGATAACCCCGGCAGAAAAAGCAATGTTAGATGAAGCAATGCATTATGATCCATTATCAAAAGATGAATTAAATTTGACCCATTCTCATCTTGATAATGTAGACGAAGATGGCGATACGCTTAATGAAATAGAGATAGCGGTTGATAACAGTGGCGAAGATCTTGACATTCCGGGTTCAGAAGATGATGATAAAGATGAAAGTATTGGTGAAGAAGATGAAGAGAATAATAGCTACAGTGAAGCAGATACAGAATAAAGCCGATTTGGCCTTAATTGTATCTGCTTTTATTTTTACCCCATAGATGTTGTTCCTCTTTTAAATGAACCGTCTGTGAGGTGCTGCCCTTCTGCAAATTCCTTTATCATTTTCTCATTAAATGCAGGTAAGTCTGCAGGACTTCTGCTAGTTACCATTCCATTATCAACTACCACTTCTTTATCTTCCCAAATTACGCCTGCATTTTTCAAATCTGTTTTTAAGGATGGGTAAGATGTCATATTTCTTTCAGCAAGCATTCCTGTTTCAATTAATAACTGGGGTGCGTGGCAAATAGCAGCAAGGGGTTTTCCTGTCTCCAGAAAATGTTGAGCAAAATCTATATAGGCTTTTTCAGTTCGCATTTTATCAGGGTTCATAACACCACCCGGCAACATCAGTGCATCATAATCTTCGGGGTTTGCCTGCAAGAGATTTACATCTGCATTTATTTCTATTCCCCAATGGTCATGATCCCATCCTTTTACAACCTTTTGCATGGAAACAATGTGTACCGTTGCGCCTGCTTCTTGAAGCGCAGTTTTGGGCGATGTTAATTCTACTTCTTCAAAGCCATTGTCTGTAAGAATAGCTATACGTTTATTTGTAAGTGGAAGCATGTTTTTAGATTTTTAAAAACTATATCTCCAAAAGGTGCTCCACATATTTAAAACTCGCCAATTGCGTCAAAACTTTCTGCAAAAACAATAGAGTGAAAATTTTTCTACAAAATTATACCCACTTTCTATTTTACTTTTATCTTTATCGCTAATAAATAATTCACTATGATAAAAACAGAAAGTTTTTTTGAAGATATATTTAAAAGATCAAAAGAGAATTCTATTCTTCTGTTAGATGGGACCGGGAAAATTCTTGATTTCAACAAAGGATTTATAAGTTCTTTTGGTTACATTAAGAAAGATTTAAGAGGCAAAAATTTTGAAGTCCTTTTTACACCTAACGATAGAGAAAAAAACAAACCTTCACTTGAAGTAAAACATACCTTGGCAAATGGTTCGGCTAGTGATAATAATTATTTATTAAATAAAGAAGGAGTACCAATATGGGTTTTGGGTGAGTCAATTCTGGCTAAAAATAATGACGGTGAACCGTTGATTATTAAAATTATTCAAAACATAAATACACAAAAGAAACTTGAGGGGTTCTTACTTGAAAGCAATGAATTTATAAACACAGTGTTTGACTCCGTACAGGATGCTGCATTTGTAATTTTAAATTCGGAACTACGAATATTGCGTGCTAATAAAATGTTTTTAAATTTATTTAAACTAAAAAAAACGGATGTTGCAGAAGCCCAGCTTTTAAAATTGAATAACGGCTTTTGGAAAGCAACAGAAATAAAAAAACAGATTACTGATATACTGGTTACAAATACTGCAATGAAAAATGCGCCATTTAAATATAAAAATGGATTAGCAAAAAACAAAGATTTATTAATTACATCAAAACTGATGGAGAATGAAGGTATGGGACGTACCATATTACTGGTTATAAAAATGAAATAAAAACTTTTATGGATTACAGTTTGTAGTTTTTTAAAAATACTATGCCTGAAGGTCCTTCATTAATAATTGTAAAAGAAAATATCTCCCCATTTATCGGCAAGAAGATTATTGCTGCTTCTGGCTATGCAAAAATTGACTACAGCTTGCTCGAGCAAAAGAAAATCACATCTATAGAAACCTGTGGCAAACATTTATTCATTTGCTTAAAAGATATAAATGTTGAAATTCATCTAAGGTTGTTTGGCAGTTATTTAATTAATGAAAGAAAGCCAAAGATCAACGCTAAGCTCAGTCTACAATTTG
>JANXTN010000083.1 GCA_025352435.1 Ferruginibacter sp.
GTAAAATTTTTTGGAAGTTTTACTTCCGGCACAGTTACTTCATCCATGCAAATGGTTTTATCGCAGTTGCTGCAAATAAAATGAACATGATCGTCGTGGTGGTGGCCCTGCTCACAATTGTGTTTACACAACGCATATAAAATTGAATTATCTGTTGTAGGTATTTGGTGAATGATTCCTTTCTCTACAAAAGTCTGCAGAGTGCGGTACACTGTAACTCTGTCAAAGGCGGATGCAGTATTTTTTTCAATGTCTGCATGTGCCAAAGCACCATCAGTTTCCAAAAAAAGATCGAGTATTTTTTTACGGCTCTCAGTAACGCTGAGCCCTGACTGTTTTAAAATATCCGGCTGTGTTTTCATAATTAATTTTAGGTTGGTGAATTACTGAAGCCGGTCATAAACCTAGTGTGGTCTACCTTTTCTTTTAAAACCCCTTTTATATCGTGCAATAATTTTTGTACCTCTTCTTCTTTCAAGCCATCGTAAATTCCTCTTACCCGGCGGTATCTGTCTACCAAGGCAAAAAACTGAGTATGTATAAATTGGTTGGCAATATTCTGGCTGCTATCTGGTTTTTGATTGTCTATAATGTATCCCACACGTGCCATTTTATATAGGGAATCTTTACTGCCTGTCACAAAGTTCCAGTTTTTGTTTATAGCACTTACCACTACGGGTGCATTACTTATTGAATAAGAACCATCAGCACTTTTTACAAGTGCATTATTTATCATTTTTTGCTCATACGCCTTGAGCAATGGAATGCTGTCAACCTCGGGCATGCAGGTATGCGATAAAATAAGAAAATCATTTTCATTTCTATAAGCATCGTATACCCTTCGCATATTAGCATTCATTTTTGGACAAATGCCTTTACAGGTGGTAAAAAAATATTCTGCCACATATACTTTATCATCCGTATTTTTTTGAGAGATTATTTTACCATCTTGGTTTACAAAACTAAAGGCCGGCACAGCGGGATTAATAACCTGTAAGGGAGAAGCATCAAAATCATAATCCTTCATTATAAAGAAATAGAAAGCAGCTAACAATACAGCAAAAAAAATTAGATAAAACTTTAATTTTTTACTCATTTTTAACATCACCACTTTTTAGTAAACAATACGTTGCAGGCAAAATGAATTATATATTTGTGAGCCAAGCTTTGGTGTATAACTTACTGTGTGAACAGCACAAAGGTACATTTGAAAAGTAAAAAACTTCGTTAAGTGTTTACACTATTTGCAACGGCAGTGCAAAAATTGTACATTTGCAATTGGCGTATGAATGCAAAAATAAACTGGGACGGACTTGGTATCGCTACTTCAATTGCCTGTGCAATACACTGCATAGTGCTGCCGCTTGTGCTTACGAGCTTGCCGCTGTTTGGAATAAACATCATACACAATATATATTTTGAATGGGGAATGATTTTATTTGCTTTTCTGGTAGGGGTATATGCACTTGTACATGGATATAAAACGCACCATAAAAATTTATTGCCTGTACTACTTTTTACCGCCGGTTTTTTAGTGCTCATAACCAAACAATTTTTTCTTGGGCAGGAAGGAATTTTTGTAATTCCTGCTGTAATACTTATAATAAGTGCGCATTATTACAACTATCGCCTTTGCACAAAAAGGAAATGTAGTTCTCCTCATCATGCACATTAGCAGCACTAATTATTATATCTTTAAGCAAAGAATATAACTATGCTCAAGCTTCTTCTTTTATCGGGATTATTTTTAGTAATACTTTCTGCAGAAGCTCAAACAAAAGACGCTATTGTAATAAGAAAGATACTTTCTACGCAAACCACTGCATGGAATGAAGGGAACATAGAAAGATTTATGAATGGTTACTGGCGCAGCGATTCCTTAATGTTTATTGGCAAAAACGGACCTACATATGGTTGGAATAAAACATTGGCAAATTATAAAAAAAATTATCCTGATACAACCTCAATGGGTAAGTTGCAATTTGATCTAATAACTGTGAACCGCCTGTCAGATCTGTATTATTCTGTAGTGGGCAAATGGCGTTTAAAAAGATCGATTGGAGATGTGGGAGGGGTATTTACACTGTTGTTTAAAAGAATTAAAAAACAATGGGTGATCATACAGGACCATAGCAGCTAATCAGTTTTAAAAATTACAAGCCACTACTTACTTTGCTCCACTTTTTTTTGATGTGTTTAAAAAGAAAAAAGCATCCAATAATGAATACGAAGTAATAAATAAAATTAGTGAGAGAAGGACTGTTTTCAAACAGACCAAATTTTAAATAAAGCCCCACGAAAATATTGATGAGTAACCATAAAATAAGCAACGAAACTGTTTGCATAATGGTAACTAAAAAAAGTATTGTATCATCTTCCATTCCCATGGGCTAAAGTTATATCAGTTATGTATAATATACGATATGAAATTAAACTTTGCCCATAGAAGCCCATTGCGATTTAAGAAAAATAACCTGTTCATTTAATAAGCATGTTTTGAAATGCAGTGCTGTCGCCATTGAACACATTAAAATCTACATTGGTATTGATGCCGTTAACATGCCCGCTTTCATTATGTTGCCAAAAGCTCCAGTTACGGACAATGCGAGGTCTGTTCTTTTCTAAATAATGCGCCACCCAAAGCGGATACTCATCAAACTTACCCGAGAGGTATTTATTGTAAAAACTTATGTTGCTATAAATGATGGGTTTTACTTTATATCGTTTTTCTACGAGTTGCAGCCAATCTGTAATGCCTCGCTGCAATTCTATTACAGATATGCCATTTGCCTGCTCTACATCAAGTACCGGCGGTAAATCTCCCTTTTTCAAATACACATTTTCAACAAAATGGGCTGCCTGTAACTTTCCGCTTTTACTGCTGGTAAAAAAATGATAGGCACCTCTTGGAATATTTGCTGCAAGTGCATTGCGCATATTGACGAAATAATTTTCATCTACCAGATCTGTTCCTTCTGTTGCTTTAATAAAAGTAAATCCTACAGCAATATTGTTCACTTTCATATCTTTCACAGCCTCCCAATAGATATTTTGCTGGTGGCGGCTCACATCAATTCCATGTATTTGATAATTTATTGGAATGAAAATTCCGAATTCTTTGTAAAGTACAAAAGTGGGTTTGTTTAAAAGATAGCGGTCTTTAAAATAATAGGTGATTAGCGAACAGAAAATCAGAAATATAACCGTGTAAAAAAGTTGTTTACCAAATCCTTTCACCTTTTTTGCCATGCTCTAAAATACCTGATATAAATTTCTATTAAAAAGAATTAAATAAATTATTTACTTCATTATTTGTTTGCGTACTGTTTTATCTGCTGCTTTTATTTGTACAGTGTATGTGCCTTTTGCCCAATTTCCTGATTGTATTTTAATCTGTGCCTTTCCAAAGGAAAGCATAACATTTTTGTTGTACATTAATTGCCCTAGTTTGTTGTAAACCTGCACCTGTGCATTGTCAGCCTTAAAGTCGTGTAGGTTTATGGTGAATGGATTGCCTATTGGGTTTGGAAAAATATCAACTAATCCTTCACCGGTGTTAGTAGGAAAAGGCGGTGGTGGAGGTGGTGCGGGGTTGCAAGTGCCGTTATTAACTGCAGCAGTTTTTTCTGTACTGTTGTCTTTTGTAACAAGCCATGCATCAGGATCTATCACTACTGTGTCAGCTTTAAAGCCGAGCGATCTTGTAAATGTTTGGCCGTTAAAATTATTATCAAGCACAACTGTTTTTTCCTGCGTAGCATTTTTAAATTTTAGCGCCACAGGCAATTTGAAAAATGATACAGATGGGTGAGAAGTTGTTTGAGAAAGTTTAATGCTCACACAGTTACTGTCAAGCACATTCCATTTTACCTGATAGCTTGGATAACCCTGCCCGGTATACCACTGATCAAAAAAGTAAGTAAGATTTTTGCCACTCTCAGCTTCTAAATTTTTTTTTAAATCTGCAGTTGTTGCATTGCCATATACCAATAAAGGATCTTGCTGGTAGCGCCTTAATCCTCGTAAAAAAACATCGTCGCCCAAAATAAACCGCAGCATGTACAACAGGTAGCTTCCCTTGTTGTAACTTAATCTACCACTAAATATCTGGTTCATGTCGGTGGTATCCATCACTTTTACTGAGCCACCGGGTTGTGAGGTAATATTGCTGATAATATTTTTGCGGTTGGCCAGTGCAGTGGACGGATATTTTGTCTCCATGTGGAAAGCAGCGAGGTAGGTAGCAAAGCCTTCATTTAACCAAATATCTTCCCAGCTGTTGCAGGTAATTTTATCACCAAACCACTGGTGACCCAGCTCATGTGCCATCAGAGATTCATCGGGCGTTACAATAAAAGTAGAAGTTTGGTGCTCCATACCGCCGCCCCAGCCAAATTGCACATGGCCGTACTTCTCATTTATAAAAGGGTAAGGTCCAAAATTGTTGTGAAATAGTTGCATGGCTTCCAGCACTTTTGGCGTATTTGTTTGAAACAATGCAAGATTTTCAGGATAACAATAAGTAACCATAGGCAGCCTTACCGAATCTAATTGAATGCTGTTATTAAAGACTGAATAATTGGTAACAGCCATGCAAATTAAATAAGAAGCAATAGGGTAACGGTGTTTCCAGTGCGTTCTAATTTTATCGCTTGCTACAGCCATTTCGCTTTGTAAAATACCATTGCTGGCAGCTTTATAAATAGCAGGTGCTGTAATAAAAATATCTACCGAATCTGCTTTGTCGTTAATCCCGTTTTTACATGGCCACCAGTCTCTTGATCCATAAGATTCACTGAGCGTCCAAAGTACAGGTGTGCCAGCATGTACATCTTGTATAAACGAGCCAAATCCTGTATTGGCAGGCACTCCCCTGTACCAAATACTTACAGAATCTAACACGTTTGCATTGATGTTACCGGGAAAATTAATTACAAGTGTATTGCTGGGTTGAGAAAAAGTAAGTGTATTTCCATTTCGTTTTACACTATCCGCCACCAGTGGTGATTGCATATCCAAAGTAATATTTGTAAGAGCAGATGTTGCTTTAAAATAAACAGTAACCTTTCCATCAATATATCTTAC
>JANXTN010000159.1 GCA_025352435.1 Ferruginibacter sp.
AGACAGAGCTGCTGCAAAGCAAGCAATGGATATTGTTTATAATATTGGAGATGCAGTAAACAAAATCGGTTTTGGTTTAGTTATATATGCACTTAGCCGTTCTGAAAAGAATGCTTAATCTGAAATTCAATTAATATAAAAAAGCACACATTTTAAATGCGTGCTTTTTTATTTAGAAACTTATTTATCTTATTTTTTTCTGGCTAAAACCTTATCTGCTGCTGCCACAATATTATCTGTATCCAAACCATATTTTACTAATAAATCTTCAGGCTTGCCGCTTTCTCCAAAGGTATCATTGGTACCAATGTATTCTATAGGTATTGGAAAGTTTCTTGCAGCTGTTTGCGCAATGCTATCTCCCAAACCGCCGAGTACATTGTGCTCTTCTGCAGTTACGGCACATCCTGTCTTCTTTATAGATGCAAGTATTGCCTCGGTATCCAAAGGTTTAATTGTATGAATATTTATCAGATCGACACTGATGCCTTTCGTTTCCAATATTCTTGCCGCTTCTACCGCCTTCCATACCAAATGCCCGCAGGCAAAAATTGAAATATCTTTTCCTTCATTTAAAACCTGTGCTTTACCGATCTTAAAGTCTTCTTCTTTGGTAAAGATGGGCCATACCGGTCGGCCAAAACGTAAATAAACAGGACCATCATAATCTGCAATGGCTTTTGTTGCTGCTTTTGTTTGGTTGTAATCACAAGGCACAATTACGGTCATTCCTGGAAGCATTTTCATTAATCCAATATCTTCCAATATCTGGTGTGTTGCACCATCTTCTCCCAAAGTAAGCCCAGCATGCGAAGCACATATTTTTACATTCTTTCCACTATAGGCAACACTTTGCCTGATTTGATCATATACTCGACCAGTACTAAAATTTGCAAAAGTAGTGGTGTAAGGTATTTTACCTCCAATCGTGAGACCGGCAGCAATGCAAATCATATTCGCTTCGGCAATACCACACTGAATGAATCGCTCAGGAAAAGCCTTTATAAAGCCACCCAGTTTCAACGAACCTGCAAGGTCTGCTGTAAGCGCAACAATGTTTTCATTCGCTGTCGCAGCTTCTAATAAGCCATCCCCAAAACCGCTTCTTGTATCTTTTTTCCCGGTAACTTTTATATCACTTAACATGTATTTAATTTATTTTTGTCTAAAGATTATTAATTTATGTTGAAAAAATTAAAGCTGATTTTTAGTATTATTCTGAAGACTTAACTCCCATTGCCACGCTGTTTTCACCATATCTTTCATACTATATTTTGGAGCCCAATTTAAAATCTTTTTAGCCTTATTATTATTCGCAAAAATGGCAATAACATCTCCTTCTCTTCGGGGGCCGATGGTGTAATTTAATTTTATATCATTTTCAGTTTCAAAAGCTTTAATAACTTCTAATACACTGTAGCCATCTCCTGTGCCAAGATTAAAGATTTCACAGATATTTTCCTTTTTCTTTTCTTCTAAAAATTGAAGTGCAAGTGTGTGCGCATGGGCAATGTCTGAAACGTGAATAAAATCCCGAATACAACTACCATCTTTGGTATCATAATCTGCACCAAAAACTGTCATCTGTGGTAATTTGCCAATCGCTGTTTGTGTAACTGCAGGAATAAGATTTTGAGGTTTGCCAATTGGTAACTCGCCAATAGCAATGGATGGATGTGCACCCACGGGATTAAAATACCTTAGCAACACTCCATTGGTACTGCATGTAACAACAATATTTTCTACAATGCTTTCCCCAATCTGTTTTGTGAGTCCGTAGGGAGATGCAGCTTTTTTTTGGGGCGTATCTTCTGTAACTTTTATTACATCAGGATTACCATAAACAGTACACGAAGAAGAAAAAATAAAACGTGGCACTTTCATTTCCTGCGCACATTTTAAAACATTTATAAGAGAACTGATATTGTTTTCAAAATACATCATGGGGTTTTCAACTGACTCGCCAACGGCTTTGTATGCCGCAAAATGTATGATCCCTTCAATGGTAGGATTTTCCTGAAACACTGCATAAACATCATCGTAAATACATAAATTAACTTTGTAATTTTTTACTTTTTTACCTGTTATTTTCTCTACCCCCAACAAAATACTTTCATTACTACGGCTGTTGTTATCTATGCTGATAACGTCGTATCCATTGTCTATAAGATCAACAATGGTATGAGACCCTATATAACCACAACCTCCTGTAACCAGTATTACCTTCATCGTACAAAGAAAGTGAATTTTAGGTGGCTTTAAACCAATTCCAAAACTTAAAAATTAAACAAGTTATCAGCCTAAAATTGCGTGAAGTAAAAAGTAGATAAGGGCTGCTAATAAACCACTTACCGGAATAGTGAGTATCCAAGCCCAAACAAGGTTAATGGTAACACCCCAGCGGACAGCACTTAAACGCTTGGTAGCACCTACACCAATAATGGCACCCGTAATGGTATGCGTGGTACTTACAGGCGCCCCCAAACTTGCTGCAGTAAACAAAGTGATAGCACCGGCGGTTTCTGCACATACCCCTTCCAAAGGAGTGACTTTTGTTATTTTAGTACCCATGGTTTTAATAATCTTCCAACCGCCACTCATGGTACCTAATCCAATAGCTGAATAACATGCAAGCGGCACCCAATCCGGCATCTGGCTAAAGGTTTGAATTTTTCCTCCTGCAATTAATGCTACGGTTATAATCCCCATAACCTTTTGTGCATCACTACCCCCATGCCCGATGCTAAAAAATGCCGAGGATACAAGCTGAAGTTTTTTGTACATATTTTGTGTACGCTGTGCAGATTCGCCCCTTAAATAATTATAAAAATAACTTAAAATAAATATTACTCCCAGACCAAGCAATCCCCATTTTTCAAATTCTTTTTTGAAAGGGATAAATATTACGCAAACTGCCACCAATGCTGCTATGATAGAAACTTTAAGCCAGAAGCTGCGTTGCATGGTGACAATGGAAATGAATATGGAAATGACCATACCAATTAATGGGGCTAGTACAATAAACATAACCGTCTTCATTATCATGGGCGTATCTATGCTGCTGAAACCAGCTGCTGCTATGGCTGCACCGGCAAAACCACCTATGAGTGTATGAGAAGAAGAGGAGGGAATACCATACCACCATGTGAGTAAGTTCCAACAAATGGCGGAAATTAAACCAGATAAAATAATGACCATACCATTGCTGCCGTTTACCACTTCTGCATGCACGGTTTTTGCAACAGTATTAGCAACTGCATGATCGCTAAATATAAAAAAAGCTACAAAATTGAAAAAGGCAGCCCACAGCACAGCTTGAAATGGCGTTAGAACTTTAGTAGAAACAATAGTGGCAATAGAGTTTGCTGCATCGTGAAAACCATTGATGTAGTCAAAAACAATGGCGAGAATTATTATTACAATCAGAATAGAGGCCATAAAAAATAAATAAAGAAAGAAAAAAAGTTACCGGGCATATTGATGATCTATCAGACCATCAAACCTGTTAAGCATATTTTATAATAATACTTTCTATAACATTTGCTGCATCTTCACATTTATCTGTTACTATCTCCATTACCTGATAAATTTCTCTCTTTTTTATTACCTCCTTGGCATCGGGCTCGGTGGCGAACAGCCTTTCGATACTCATATCAAAAATATCGTCGCCTTGGTTTTCAATGCTGTTAATGGCCACCAAAGCATCCGTAATCTGCCGCATGTTTTTCATGTTGCGTAATTCTGTTACAGCTTTGTGTACCTGCACACAACCTAAGGCAATAAGATCTCCAAATTTGCGGATGCCTATGTCATCAGGGTTTACCCTATAAAAGTTTATTTTCTTTGCGCAGGCGTAAATGTAATCTGCAATGTCATCGAGCGCAGACGCCAGATAATGGATATCTTCTCTATCAAAAGGAGTTATAAAATTTTTACCGAGTTCTGTAAAAATTTGATGCGTATAATCGTCATTTACATGCTCCATATCCTCAACCTCTTTTATAAGCTTTGCACGTTTTTCAAAGTCAGGTTCATTTACTACCTCTTTTAATTTATCGCCCATTTTCACAAGCTCAGCTGCAACGTTTTCAAACAATTGGTAGAACACCCTGTCTTTTGGTAAAAAAATTTTTAGAATTGAATTGAAAGCCATAAGAAAAAATTTAGGGGCAAAAATAGGGTTATCGCTTTTGGTTTATTAAAAATAACAATTGGTAATAATTTCTTAACAAAGGTTTTCTTTCTTAATATGGACATTAAAGATATGGTTCTTTTAAATCCATTAATTTACTATTATCTGCAAAAATGAATCCTTTTTTTGGGATAACTAGAAACCCCCAATTTTAAAATAATACTTGGTGTTTAAGTGAGTCTTGAGAGTGGCGAAATCCCTTTCAATCTGCACAATTTTATTAGAGTATTTAAATTCTTAAATTTAGGATGAAATTATTTTTATGATAGTAAACTCAACTTTATTTTGAAAATCTTTCTTAGCATTATAGTAATCTTTTTTACACATACCAATTATGCCCAAAAACTTACCGGCACCTGGCAAGGAGAAACGGATGGGTATGAGTTTTTGCAACTAAATATTGTGCAGGTTGGCAACAATCTATGTGGCTATAGTTGGGATTATGAACTAAGCAATAAAAAAAGCTATTGCAAAGCCTATTTTAGTGGCAGCTATAACAAACTATTAAATGCGTGGTATTTAGAAGGTAGCTCTTTTATGGAGCAGGGCGGTGGGCATGCACTAATGCAGTTAAAATTTAAAATAGATAACGAGAATGGTAAAAAAGTATTAAATGGAATTTGCAGAATAAAACCTTCGGGCTTTTTTGGGGCAGGCGAGCCGAACAGTTTTACATTAAGGCAAACCTCTTTACAGCCAACTACTATTACACAAACCATGACGGATTGTTTACGGGATATAAAACCCATGGAAAAACCTTTCCCTAAAGTGATGCCTTCACCTAAAAGAGAAATACCTATTGTAAAAAAACCACCAATAGTAACTAAAAGCAAGCCTTTCCCCACTGTAATTACAGAGCATATTGTGAAAGATACTAATGCTGCAAGGCCTACACTTAGGGTAAATACATTACCTACTTCTACAAATGGACGGGTAGATAAAGAATTAAAAAGAATTGTGATACACGATAAAAAAATAAAACTGAATATTTATGATAATGGAACAATAGATGGTGACAGCATAAGTATTTATTATAACGGCAGACCGATATTAAAAAACAAAGGCCTTACTGCAAAACCGTTGGTGATAGAAGTAGAGCTTGATGAAAATATCGCCTTGCACAGCATTGTGTTGTTCGCAGAAAACCTTGGCAGTATTCCGCCAAATACTGCACTTGTAATATTTACTACGTCCGATGGCAAACGATATGAGTTGTACTCCAGTGCTACACTGCAACAAAATGCTTCTATTGTTTTTGAATACAAACCGAAATAACAGCACATAAAAAAAGCTGCGAACAATTCACAGCTTTAAAATTATTATTTGAAAGTGATTAGCTTACCACTAACACACCTGTTGCTATAAATTCTATTTCCGTTTTCGGTTCTGTAATTTTTTCTATTTCTTCTTTGCTCTTACCTGCATCCTCAGCATAATGCCTTAGCATTTCTACTGATGTAATTATTTTTTTAGCAGTGCCCTGTAACACCACATCTTTACCTACAATATTTTGAGGTATAAAATATTTGTAATCCTTAAAACGTATCATGATGCCTTCACCGTCTGTTTGTGCAAGTGTCATCCAGCAACCTTTTTTTTCGCAAACTTTATTTACAGTGCCTTTTACTTTGCCGGTAAATTTATCTGCAGTAACCAGTTTTTCTTCCAATAAATTTACTTCTATTGCTCCGATAGCACTTGTACCCGCGCCATATATAACTCCCTTTACTGCAGATTTTGGTTGTGCAAATGCGCCAATAGACAAACAAAGCATTAGGCCAAATAATATTGAC
>JANXTN010000178.1 GCA_025352435.1 Ferruginibacter sp.
TTTTGCCGAGGGTGTTCACCTCTTCCCATACCGAACAGAGAAGTTAAGCCCCTCATGGCCGATGGTACTGCACAAAAATGTGGGAGAGTAGGTAGTTGCCATATTTATTAATCAAACCCTTTTACAGCATCGTGAAAGGGTTTTTTTATGCTTGTATATTAAGATCAAAAGTGGAAAGTTTATTTTATATTAATGTATACTGCTACCTATATAATAATGTATGTTTGTACTTCAAGGATTGGTTGTTAAAAGGCATCAGCATATTTAATTTTTTCAACAGTATTTTGGTAATTCTGCCTATTTATGAGTTGGAATAAATTCCTATCATAAACCTATATATAGGAAGTTAGATACTAATAGGACGATTTGTTATTTTGAGTAATAAATAAACCAATAGCTGCTAATTTGGTTTCAATTACCCCTACAAATAATCAAATAACATTTAGAGCGAATTTTATGATCATAATTACTGCAATGAAAATTTATTGTTGCGTAGGATTTTTTAATTGGTCAATAGTTGCAAACTCTAACGCTTTTTCGTGGGTTGCCTCCAACTTTACAGGTGGTGCTACGCCTGCATCGTAAGCTTCTTTCCAACGGCCGGCACACAAGCACCAACAATCTCCGGCTTGTAAACCCGAGAAGTTATATTGTGGGAAGGAGGTGATTAAATCGTTGCCTTGTGATTTTGAAAACGCTAAAAAATCATCTGTTACCATAGCAGCAATTACATGAACACCAATATCACTTTCACCGGTGGAACAATAGCCATCTCTGTAATAACCGGTGAGCGGCTCGGTGCCAGCAATTTGTAGTGCTGTTCCTAATACATTTTTTTCTGCTGATCTGTCTTTCATAATGATGAACGTTTCTAATACAATAGGGGTTTAGAAATTAAAGTTAGGACAAGAATCATGATGTACTATTCTATAAAACGTAAAATAGTACAACAATGATAAATTGCTGAAGAGCGACGGGATTGGCAGTAGTAGCTTATGCACAAAAAGACTTTAAATTATAATATTGCTGTAGTGCATAACTACTACCAAAAGCCCGAACAAATGCTGCATATAGTACTTATGCCCATCGCACAAAAAAATCCCACAAATAAATTCTATTTGTGGGAGAGTATACGTTTTAGAAATATCTTAGGCCAACACTTTTTTATCTACCAAAGTCCGCAGCATATTTGCGATGCCGTTTGCATCAATTCCAATTTCATCATACAATTGTTTAGGTGTACCGTGCTCTACTAAAGCATCAGGTATTCCCATAATTTTTACATCTGCTTTGTAGCCATGCTCATTCATAAACTCGAGGATGGCAGAGCCAATACCACCAACGATTGTACCGTCTTCGATCGTGATTATTTTATTGAACTTTGCAAACACCTCGTGCAGCATTTTCTCATCTAAAGGCTTTGCAAAACGCATATCGTAATGTGCAGGATTGATGCCTTCCTTCTTAACATCACGAATGGCTTCCGCAGCAAAATTCCCCGGATGACCAAAACTTAAAATAGCAATCTCTTCTCCGTCTTTTAATTTGCGACCTGTACCGATTTTAATTTCTTTCATTTCTGTCCGCCACTCAGGCATTGTGCCCTCGCCACGTGGATAGCGAATAGAAAAAGGTAACTGATTTTTTTCTAGCTGTGCAGTGTACATTAAATCTCTTAGTTCGCCTTCATTCATAGGCGCACTCACGATCATGTGAGGTACGCAACGCATGTAAGCGATATCATAACAACCATGGTGCGTTGGGCCGTCCTCGCCCACTAAACCTGCACGATCTAAACAGAAAATAACGGGTAGTTTTTGTATAGCTACATCGTGGATAACCATATCGTATGCACGCTGCATAAAGCTGCTGTAAATATTACAAAATACACGTAAGCCCTGTGTAGCCATACCTGCGCTAAGTGTAACGGCATGTTGCTCGCAAATGCCCACATCGAAAGCACGGTTGGGCATAGCTTCCATCATAAATTTTAATGAGCAACCGCTCGGCATTGCCGGTGTAACGCCCATAATCTTATCGTTCTTTTCTGCCAATTCTATAATAGTGTGACCAAATACATCCTGATATTTTGGAGCCTGTTTTACTGCAAATACTTTCTTTGTTATTTCGCCAGTTACTTTATCAAATAAACCTGGTGCATGCCATTTTGTTTGGTCTTTTTCAGCAAGCTCGAACCCTTTACCTTTTACGGTTTTTATGTGCAGTAATTTGGGACCGGGTATATCTTTTAAATCCTGCAATGTTTCTATTAATTTGGCGACGTTATGACCATCTATCGGACCAAAGTAACGCAGCTTTAATGCTTCAAATAAATTGCTGCTGCTGCTTACCATTCCTTTTAAACCATCGGTCAGTTTAGTAGCCATACTTCTGCTGAAAGTCTTACCTACAGGCAGTTTGCCTAATAAATTCCAAACATCATCTTTTACTTTATTGTAAGTATGAGATGTGGTAATATCAGTTAGATATTCTTTGAGCGCTCCCACATTTGGGTCGATACTCATGCAGTTATCATTTAAAATAATAATGATATTGCTTTTCTCAATTCCTGCATGGTTCATGGCCTCAAACGAAATACCGGCCGTCATAGCACCATCGCCAATAACTGCAATGTGTTGCCTGTCAGTTTCGCCTTTGTAATGGCTGGCCATTGCCATGCCCAGGGCTGCAGAAATAGAGGTTGATGAATGTCCTACGCCAAATGTGTCATACTCACTTTCGCTGCGTTTCGGAAAACCGCTAAGGCCATGTTGTTTTCTATTGGTGGGGAAATTATCCCTGCGACCGGTCAATATTTTATGCCCGTAAGACTGGTGACCCACATCCCAAACCAACTGATCGTATGGCGTATTAAAAACATAATGCAATGCCACCGAAAGTTCTACCACTCCAAGGCTACTCGCAAAATGCCCACCATGCAAACTCACCACATCAATAATATAGCGTCGCAGTTCATCTGAAACCTGCTGCATATCATCCTTACTCAATTTTTTAAGATCTGCAGGGCTATCAATTTGTTGAAGAAGCGGACCTGGGGTTATTTCCATTTGTGGCGTTTGAATTGGCAAAAATAAACTTTTACGAGTTATGTACTATTTAAATATACGGAATTTTGAGGTGATAGGCTTACAACAAAGTTTGAAATATTAGGAGGCTGAATTGATAGGGTTAGATTGAAAGACAACTGTGATTAAGGATAGAAATAAATGATTTGAGAAATTGGTAGGGTGGGGGAGTTACTGCCCAAAAGATAGAACGGCACATAAACGGGAGTTGAACGGAAGATGGACGAAGGATAAACGAAAGAAACTGGGGTGAGCCTAGGGTGAGGGTCGGGTGAGAGTAGGGTGAGGGTGGG
>JANXTN010000192.1 GCA_025352435.1 Ferruginibacter sp.
GTTTAAGAGTAGGGTTTTCTAACTATAGGTATAAACGGTTGAGTACTCCAAGCTATAATCTTTCCAAATACAACACTTATGATGTTGGGCCTTTTATTCGTTATTACTTTTTACCGACTGACAAAGAATTTAATTTGCTTGTGGATGGAAGCTATCAGCTTGGCAGTGAGAGTGGTGGTGGCATTTCTTCGAATGGCAGTGAACCTGTTGATTTTAATCTAACGAAATATCAAAAAAATACTTTCTCGATCGCTGCGGGACCGGTTATCTATTTTAATTCTTCCATTGCATTAGAATTTCTAGGTTCTTATACAACATCAAAGTATGTGAAATTCGTAGGACGAAACAGCGCATTTCAAGTCGGTATTGGACTCCAAGTTCATTTGGAAAAGAATTAGTGATTAGTTCATTTTTTAGTCCTTGTTGGTAAGCTTCCATTTTTTCTTTTCTAATTATATTACTGCCGCTGTTTGGTTTAGAAGGCCATGTAAAAAAGCAACGGCGTAAAAACAAGATTTCTTTGGGCTGTTTCGTCGTGTAATATTCAAGTTTGTGTTGTTTGTGCCCAAAGCCTCTTCGCCAACTCGTGCAGCATCAACGGAGATGTATAAATAATTCTTGGAGTTAATTAGAATAGATTAAGGTAATTTTAAATGGCTATCGGGGTGGCAACTAGGTGGTCGGCAACTACTATTAAATAACCCTAAAACTAACTCATGAAAAGTTGAATTAAAAACAAAGTATTATTTGTTGTGGCATTGTTGTTTGGATTATTTTTTATTAATGCAGGGTTAAACAAATTCTTTAATTACATGCCTATGCCAAAAGACTTACCTGAAAAAATGGTCAAAGCATTTACTGCTTTTATGGAAATTGGTTGGTTAATGCCACTTGTCGGGCTTGCTGAAATTGTAGGCGGAGTATTAGTCATTTTTCCAAGGACAAGGGCATTGGGAGCATTAATTATTTTTCCTGTAATGGTTGGAATATTTTTGACAAATATTGTGCAGGATAAAAGTGGTTTGCCAATAGGATTAGTTTTTGGCGCTATACTATTTTGGATAATGTACGAAAACAGAGAAAAGTATTTGCCATTGATAAATAAACAAAACTAAAATGCATAAACAAATAACCAACTTTAAAAAACACTATGCTTATTTGTTAGAAAAGTAAACATCGAAAATAAAAATTAAGAATCATAATGACGTTAGATAGTCACCCAATAATTAACCACTCAAACATTCTCAGCTATAAAGTTAAAATAAGATTTACTGCCCAAAGGCTACGGGATAGGCAATAAAAAAAAGCCCTAAAATATTATTTCCCGGCTTTGTAAAGTTATTGCAAAAAATTATTTCACCTCTTCAGGTACTTCGCCTTTGGCTTCCATCATACGCATGTTCTTTGCATCTTGCAAGAATTGTGATGCAAAAATAAACTCGTTTAATTGTTTGTTATCGCTAAAAATGATGTCTTTGCTGTTACCGGTCCATTCTTTTTTGCCTTGTACCATGTATAAAATATTATCACCAATTTCCATCACACTGTTCATATCGTGCGTGTTTATAATGGTAGTGATGTTGTATTCTATTGTAAGGTCTTTAATTAATTTATCAATAACCATGGAGGTTACAGGATCAAGGCCGGAGTTGGGCTCATCGCAAAAAAGATATTTTGGATTGAGCACAATTGCTCTTGCTATACCTACTCTTTTTTTCATACCACCACTTATTTCAGAAGGAAATTTTTTGTTGGCATCTTTTAAATTTACCCTATCCAATACTTCATTTATCCTCTTGCGTTTTTGGCTTCCGGTATCTTTAGTAAACATGTTTAGCGGAAACTTAATATTCTCTTCCACCGTCATACTATCAAACAATGCGGAGCCTTGAAACAACATACCAATCTCTCTTCTAAGAATAGTGCGTTCCTCCTGCGTCATATCTGTAAAGCTCTTTCCGTCGTAAATAATTTCACCTTCATCCGGCTCAAACAAACCTACCAGACATTTTTGCAAAACAGTTTTTCCACTTCCGCTGGTGCCAATAATTAAATTGGTTTTGCCGGATTCCATTGTATGGCTTACACCATCAAGCACCACTTTTTCGCCAAAGGATTTTTTTAAGTTTTTAAATTCTATCATAGGAAAAAAAATAACATTTTTTAGAGAAGTATTGCTGCCAATGCGTAGTCTGACAGCAAAATCATAATGCAACTAACTACTACAGCTTTAGTGCTTGAGCGACCAATTTCCAACGCACCACCTGTAACATGATAGCCATAATATGCAGGAATGGAACTGATGATAAATGCAAATGTGTAAGCCTTAATTAGGGCAAACCAAACATTAAAGGTGGTAAAATTTTCCATCAAACCTCTGTCAAAAGTATCGTTGGAAAGTATTCCCGAAGCATTTCCGGCCAGTCTTCCACCTAAAATACCAAGTACCATAGAAATGATTACCAACCAGGGAATCATTATCAATGCAGCACCAATTTTGGGCATTACCAGATATGTTTTTGTATTGATCCCCATAATTTCCAAAGCATCTATTTGCTCACTCACCCGCATATTGCCAAGCTCACTGGCAATTTTACTGCCTACAACACCTGCTAATACGATACACACAAGTGTTGGTGAAAACTCCAAAATAACTGTATCTCTTACAATCTGCGCAATTGTACTTTTAGGAATTAACGGACTCGTGAGCTGGTAAGCAGTTTGTACGGCACTTACAGCTCCCATAAAAATAGATACAATAGATACAATTCCAATAGAGCCAATGCCAATATCATTGCATTGCTGCATAAACTCTTTCCAGTAAACTTTTGCATTTTCAGGTTTTGCAATCATGCCTTTCAGCATAAGGGAATACCTGCCAAGGTGTGTAATAAAATTCATTAAAACTAATATTTACAATGTAATTGGATACAATTTAGTCATTAATTATGCCGAACTCTTTGTTTTGCTTTTCCACCATTTGCTTCTTTTTAGTTCATCTTGCGTGGCAGGTTTTGTAGTTGTTCTGTTTTTGCATTTTGCTTGTGCATCTACTACGGCAATTACCACCATATTAAAAATACTACGTATGCTGCTGCCCAGCTGCAAAACATGCACAGGTTTGTTTAAACCAAGCAAAATAGGACCAATACTGTCTGCTCCGCCTACTTCCTGCAGTAAATTATATGCAATATTTCCTGCTGCTAAGTTGGGGAAAATAAGCGTATTTACTTCCCCGTTTATTAATTCAGAAAAAGGATAGTTTTCTTTTAAAATCTCTCTGTTAAATGCAAGTATACCCTGCATTTCGCCGTCGCAAATTAAATCCGGTTCTCTTTGTTTTACAATTTCATGCGCTCTCTGCACAAGGTTTGCTTCCGGCGAATCGCTGCTGCCAAAATTTGAGTAAGAAAGCATAGCTATTTTCGGTACCACATTAAACTGTCTCACTTCTCTTGCTACAAGTAAAGTTATTTCAGCTAATTCTTCTGCAGTTGGATTAAAATTTACAGTTGTATCCGCCAAAAATAATGGGCCTCTCTTGGTAAACAACAAATACATCCCAGCAATTTTCTTAACGCCAGGCTCTGTACCTATAATTTGGAGGGCAGGTTTTATTGTATCGGGATAATTTCTGCTAAGGCCGCTAATCATACAGTCTGCAACGCCCGTCTCCACCATCATACAGCCAAAGTGGTTCCGCTCTATCATGGCTTTGTTAGCCTCGTACCTGTTCACTCCCTTGCGGTGTCTTTTTTCAAAAAATATTTCTCCAAAAGATTTTCTCATCTCTTCTGTATCATCATCTTTGGGATTAATGATGGGCATCCCTTCAAGATCTACAGAATTATCGGCCGCAATTTTTCGTATCTTTTTTTCGTCGCCCAGCAAAATCGGGTAACCTATTTTTTCTTCCAACACAAGTTGTGCTGTCTTTAAAATTTTTGAATTTTCTGCGTCTGCAAATACAACACGTTTAGGATCTTGCCTTGCCTTGTTGCCTATTGCACGGCTCAATTGGTTATCCAGCCCGAGCCTGCTGTTCATTTCAATTTTATATGCTTCCCAGTCTGTAATTTCTTTGCGGGCAACGCCGCTGTCTATAGCAGCTTTTGCAACAGCAGGTGCAATGGCTGCAAGCAAACGGGGATCTAAAGGTTTCGGTATAATATAATCTTCACCAAAAGAAAGATTTTTTTCGTTGTAGGCAAGGTTAACAATATCAGGCACAGGTGTTTTGGCCAAGTCTGCCAGAGCCTTTACTGCAGCTAGTTTCATGGCCTCATTGATACCTGTTGCTCTTACATCCAATGCGCCTCTAAATATGTATGGAAAGCCTAACACATTATTTACCTGGTTGGGTGTATCGCTTCTGCCCGTGGCCATTATCAAATCTTTGCGGCTGTTTTTTGCGACATCGTACATGATCTCA
Source organism: Ferruginibacter sp. (assembly GCA_025352435.1). GTDB lineage: Bacteria > Bacteroidota > Bacteroidia > Chitinophagales > Chitinophagaceae > Ferruginibacter. The sequence continues at coordinate 4,433 of JANXTN010000192.1, forward strand.
GGTTCGGGGTTTGCCATGGCAAAAACGATGGGATTTTTTGCCATTGATTTTACCATATCTGCTGTTACTACATTCCCCACACTCAAACCCAAAAATACATCTGCATCCTTCATGGCTTTTGCTAAATCCCAACCACTAAATTTTATATCTCTTGTAAAAGGAACCTGCACTTCAGGTATGTCTGTGCGGCCGTTGTGAAGAATACCATCCTTGTCAAACACAAAAAAGTTTTCGGGCCTTGCGCCCAAAGATGCATACAAACGCATACATGCTGTAGCTGCAGCACCAGCGCCGTTAACAACAAAATGCACCTTCTCTATTTTCTTTTTTTGAATTTCAAGTGCGTTTAATAATGCCGCTGCAGAAATAATAGCAGTTCCATGTTGGTCATCGTGCATTACGGGGATCTTACAGCGCTTTTTTAGTTCCTGTTCTATATAAAAACATTCAGGCGCTTTTATATCTTCTAAATTGATACCGCCAAATGTAGGTTCCAATGCAGCAACAATATTTACAAATTTTTCCGGATCTGTTTCGTTTATTTCAATATCAAACACATCAATATCAGCAAAAATTTTAAACAATACGGCTTTGCCTTCCATTACCGGTTTGCTTGCTTCAGGCCCAATATTACCAAGTCCTAAAACTGCTGTGCCGTTTGTAATTACGCCAACCAAATTTCCTTTAGCAGTGTATTTAAATATATCATCAGGATTGTTTACAATTTCTTTGCAGGGTTCTGCAACTCCGGGAGAATAAGCCAGAGAAAGATCACGCTGGGTTTTTGCTTCTTTTGTAGGTATTACTTCAATTTTTCCCGGTCTACCTTTAGAATGGTATTCAAGTGCTAATTGTTTTCGAAGTTCTTTTGCCATAATATGTCCTGTTATGATCTCTGCAAGAAATAAATTCTTGTCATTTGTAAAAAAACAGCAACATTTTTAAGGTGCTGTTTTTCAATAAGGTTGATCAATTAATTGCAATTTACACAATTAAAAAACAAGCGGTATTTATGATAGCTGAACTTTGGGAGATTTTACTTTAAAAGACCAGGTGACAACAAATTCAGCAATGGTTTCACCTTCTTTATTTTTACCGGTAGAGTAAGTGTTTACAGAAGTACGTTTTCCTGAGGCCATCGTTTCTCCTATCATAGACGCAATTCTGCGTCCGTCTTCTGATATAAAGGTAACGGTGCCAGTAGCTTTCTTAAAAAAATTACCTTCTATTTTGGTAACGATCATACTTACCTGAGGATCTTTTTTAAATACATGACCCATGGCCAAAACGCCGGTGCTCATTTCTGCAGCCATAGAAAGACAGGCAAAGTAGGTACTTCTAAAAGGATTTTTTGTAAGCCATTTAAATGGTACTGTTACTGCACATTTAGTTTCGTCGGTATACCTAACTCTTACGCCTGAAAAAAATGCAGCAGGTAATTTTCTTAACAGAAACAAACGGAATCCAATCGGGTTGTTTATTTTGTTTACAAAATCATCAAATATTATGAAAGCTTCTTTTGTAATGCTAATATGTTTTAATTTTTACTAAAACGCAAACCGTTAATTATTATTATTTTAATAATATAAAACGAGGGTTTGTACGCTTTTCCAGCAGAATATACGACCGGTTAATTGTAAACTATTTATCGCCCCAGATAGCAGGTTTTAAAACTCTTGGGCTCCAGTTTTCTAAAAAGCTTTGCACTTTTCTTTTATCATAACTGCCTTTTCCATCCTCAAGGTATTCGCTGTTTTGTGTATGAAGGCGTTCTCCTCTTTCATTTAAAATAATGAACACTGGATAACCAAAACGCTGCGGATACCCAAGTTTTGCAAATGTTGTTTTGTTCTCATTTTCCGTGCTGTAGTTAAGGTGATACCAAACAAAGGAGGAATTAATAACCGAATCTATTTGAGCATCAGCCTTTGCAAATCTTGCAAATTCTATACACCATTTGCACCAGTTGCCGCCGCCCTGTATCAAGACAAATTTATTTTCTGCCTTTGCTTTTTTTACGGCTGCTGCAATGTCTTTAGCCGCATTGGCCTTGGGGTTGTACAATTTTGCTTCCTGTGCAGTTGCATTAAAAGATAAAATAACTAGCAAGATGTAAATCAGTTTCATATTTAATTTTATAAGGGAATAAGAAAACTTGTGAGGCAAATATTATTAAGATTTTCTTTTATAATCGCCCCTTTTCCATGCTTTAATAAATTCATTCCATGCAAATGGATTAAAAATATTTTGCGGGGCCAATTGACCGGCATAAGAAAGTTTGTTTGAATACTGCCTTAAATATTGATTAGATGCTTCTCTGCCATCGGAAGTGAGCGTTGCTGCTAAAAACCGTCTGGTGGCGGCACTGGTATTGCGTTGTGCCGTTGCTATTTCATCATCAGGTACCGGATTATTTATAAAATCTCTTTCAAACTGTTGCCGGGTAAGTCGGGGTTTGATGATCGTTGCAGGTAAATAAACCGTATCCGTAACCATTAATTGTATAATACTTTGCTGGTTGCCCTTTAATTCTTTAGAAATATTTACTGTTATGGGTTTATAACCTATACTGCTGAATTCAATATTATCGCCTTTTAAAACCACTATGCTAAAAACACCGTCGCTGTTTGAAATGGTTCCTCTGTTTTGCCCCTTTACAACAATACTTGCAGCAGGTACTCCTTTCAAGCTATCGGCCGTCATAACTACACCATAAAGCTGTACTACAGAATCTTTAAATGTTTCAAATTGGGCTTTGGCAGCGGTCGGAATTAGTAATGCAAATAATATGATGTATCGTAAAAATCTTTTCATAAAAACTTTTCCAATCGTTTAGGTACATTTTCTGCAAAACGATATGCAGTTATAAATTTGATAAACAAAGTACGGCCTTCAATGTTTAATTTTGCGGCACAAATTTTTTATTTAACAATTAATTTTAGCCCCGTGGAAATGTACGAAAATTGCAACCATCCGGTAAATGAGGAATAAGGAAAAAACAGGATTATGACAAAAGATGACATACTTATAGCACTTGGTAATGTGCAGGAACCTGACCTTGGAAAGGATCTTGTAACATTAAATATGATAAAAGATGTGGTGATTGACCGGAATGAAGTTTCTTTTACTGTGGTGCTTACCACACCTGCTTGTCCTATGAAAGATCACATTCAAAATGCATGTATAAACGCTGTAAAAATACTGGTGAATAAAGATGCTGTGGTAACCGTAAATTTTACAAGCAATACAACAAGCAACCGTACAGATCCAAAAACATTATTAAGTGGTGTAAAAAATATTATTGCTGTTGTTAGTGGAAAAGGTGGTGTTGGTAAAAGCACGGTTTCTGCAAACTTAGCATTGGCTCTCGCAGCGGATGGTGCAAAAGTGGGGTTAATGGATGCTGATATTTATGGGCCAAGTCAGCACATTATGTTTGGTGTTAGAGGAGAGAGGCCCATGATGAAAGACAACGGCGGCAAAGGGTTGATAGTACCCATTGAAAAGTTTGGTATAAAAGTGATGAGCATCGGCTTGCTGATAGATGAAAAACAGGCAGTAGTTTGGCGTGGTCCAATGGTGAGCAGCGCCATTAAACAATTTGTGACCGAAGTTGATTGGGGAGAACTTGATTATTTGATTATTGATATGCCACCCGGCACGGGAGATATTCATCTTACTATTGTGCAAACTGTACCTGTAACCGGCGTTATCGTTGTAACTACTCCGCAAACTATTGCCTTGGCAGATGCAAAGAAAGGAATAGCAATGTTTTCACAGGCACAACTAAAAGTGCCGGTAATAGGTATTGTAGAAAATATGAGTTACTTCACTCCTGAAGAGCTACCTAACAACAAATATTATTTGTTTGGTAAAGATGGCGGCAAGCATCTTTCAGAAGAATTTGACATACCATTTCTTGGGCAAATACCAATTGTGCAAAGCATAAGAGAAGGCGGGGATATTGGTGTGCCGGTAATGGTGAGCGATGAAGCTATCAGCAAAAAAGCTTTCGAAGAATTTACCGCAAATGCTGTGAGAGGAATTGCAATGCGCAATGCAAATATGCCGGCAACGGAGATACAAGAGATTTTGGAATAGTTGATGGTTGGAAGATGAATGATGAAAGTTGATACATTTTCCATTCGCAATTTCACAATAAATAGTTGCAATTTGAACTGAAAGGCTAAGTGGTCTTTGGTCTATCGTCCGTTGTCAGTTTTTCTCAAACCCAGTACATGTCCATCGTCCATAATTCCCCTACCTTTAAACACTAAATCTTTTTGTATGAAAATAGCTTTCCATGGTGCTGCGCAAACAGTGACCGGTTCTAAACATTTAATCACGCTTGATAATGGTAAAAAATTACTCTTGGATTGTGGAATGTTTCAGGGCATGGGTGACCAAACTCAAGAATTAAACAAAGACTTTGGTTTTAATGCAGGGGATGTTGATTATGTAATTTTATCCCATGCTCACATAGACCATTGTGGCCTTTTACCCAAACTTGTAAAAGATGGGTACAAAGGAAAAATATATGCTACACCAGCCACCAAAGACCTCGCTGCAATTTTAATGGAAGATAGTGCTGGTATACAGGAAAACGATATTAAATATGAAAACAAAAGGCGTGCACTGGAGGGTCTGCCATATTTGCAACCGTTATATACAACCTTAGATGCTCTGGCAACTGTAGAAAGATTTGAAACAGTTGAATATGATACCTGGTTTACAATTGACGAAAATTTCTCTTTCAGTTATACAGATGTAGGACATATTATTGGTAGTGCTGCTGTGCATTTAAGAATAAAGGAAAATGACAAAGAAACCCGTATTACATTTAGTGGTGATGTTGGCCGTTATAGAGATATTATTTTAAAATCGCCCGAGCCATTTGAGCAGGCGGATTATATATTAATTGAATCTACTTACGGAAATACATTGCACGAACAGTTTAATCCAACAACAGATGCCTTGCTGGAATGGATAGAAAACACCTGCATAAAAAAGAAAGGTAAATTGATAATGCCCGCTTTTAGTGTGGGCAGAACACAGGAAATTTTATATGCATTAAATCTGCTGAGTCTAGCAAATAAATTACCAGCTGTAGATTATTATGTGGACAGTCCACTAAGTACAAAGGCTACCGAGATTTTAAAAAGATATCCGCAGTATTTTAATGAAAGCATTCAGGAAGTTTTAAAAACTGATAAGGATCCTTTTGATTTTCCGGGTTTAAAATTTACGCAATCTGTTGATGATTCTAAACGATTAAATTATCTGAAAGAACCTTGCGTTATAATATCTGCAAGTGGAATGGCAGAGGCAGGAAGAATAAAACACCATATCAGCAATAACATTGAGAATAGCAGAAACAGTATTTTACTTACAGGATATTGTGAACCTCATTCTTTAGGAGGACGTTTAAAGAACGGTGAGAAAGAAGTGAGGATATTTGGGCAATGGCACCAGGTAAATGCAGAAGTGGGCCAAATTAGAAGCATGAGTGCGCATGGTGATTATAATGATCTTTTACATTTTTTGAATTGCCAGGATGCAGCAAAAGTGAAGAAGGTATTTTTAGTGCACGGAGAGCCCGATGTGCAAAAAGATTTCAGATTAAAACTGGTAGATAAGGGATTTGCAAATGTTGATATTCCTGCACGACATCAGGAAGCGACACTTGATTAATTATAATTGAATTGAATTTTCAAAAGATTTGGTTAACAAAACCTAAGTTTATATATTTGCAATCCGAAAACGGAACGCCGCGTTGGTCAAGGGGTTAAGACGCTTCCCTTTCACGGAAGAGTCACGGGTTCGATTCCCGTACGTGGTACAAAGCCTCTCAGAAATGAGAGGTTTTTTTGTTAGAGTTTTAAACTCGCTTTTATAGATTTGAATTGACGTAAAAGGTTTACAACTGAAAAAAAAGCCCCATTAAGGAGCTGTAAACATCAGATTAAATAAAATTTTTATTCCTCAATCGCCTTAATTCCCGGTAAAACTTTTCCTTCAAAATATTCCAACAAGGCGCCACCACCAGTGCTCACGTAGCTTACTTTATCTGTAAGGTTAAATTTGTTTACTGCGGCAACACTATCGCCACCACCTACTAATGAAAATGCTCCACGGCTTGTGGCTTCCGCTACTGCAAGCGCAATTGCTTTTGTGCCATTTTGAAATTTATCCATTTCAAAAACACCCATAGGTCCGTTCCACAAAATCGTTTTTGATTTGTTTATTATCTCACTAAAAATTCCAACTGCTTTGGGTCCGATGTCCAGTCCCAACCAACCTTCAGGAATTTGATCGCTTGGGCAATCTTTGGTATTCGCATCTGCTGCAAATTTATCTGCAATAACAGATGTTTCAGGTAAGTGTATGCTTACGTTTTTTTGCTTAGCCTTTTCTAAAATATCTAAAGCAGTTTGCAGTCTGTCATCTTCGCAAAGCGAACTACCAATGTTGCCGCCCCGTGCTTTTAAAAATGTATAAGCCATGCCACCGCCAATAATAATATCTGTTGCACGGTCTAACAGGTTTTCAATGATCAGTATTTTATCAGAAACTTTTGCACCGCCAATGATGGCCGTAAAGGGTTTTTCATTTTCATGCATTACTTTCTCGGCGCTCTTTACTTCAGCCTCCATTAACAAGCCAAACATTTTATTTGCAGGCTCGTAAAATTGTGCAATAACTGCTGTAGATGCGTGGGCACGGTGAGCGGTGCCAAATGCGTCATTCACATACACATCTCCAAGCGTACTTAGTTTTTTTGCAAAGGCTTCGTCGCCCGCTTCTTCTTCTTTGTGAAAACGTAGGTTTTCTAATAACAACACTTCTCCGCCTCTCATCAAGTTCGCTGTAAGCCCCGCTTGCGACCCTACACAATCATCTGCAAAAAAAACTTTTGTATTGCCTCCTAATAATTCGTGTAAATGATCTATCAAATGTTTCAAAGAATATTTATCTGTAGGGCCGTCTTTCGGTCTGCCCAAATGGCTCATCAATATTGCCTTGCCACCATCTGCTAATATCTTTTTTATAGTAGGAATTGTTGCGGCCATTCTTGTATCATCTGTGATCTTAAACGCATCATTTAGTGGTACATTAAAATCTACTCTTACTAATGCGGTATGATCTTTAAAATTGAAGTCGGAAAATTTGCTCATGGTATATGAATTTTAAAGAAATAAAAGTACCTAAATAAAATGGATGGTTATTAGCCGCTGAGAAATAAATAAAAAGAGTGTACGCAGAGTATCATCACTCAGCCTTAACTCCTTTCGCTCTGCGACTGTGCGGTGAAGTTTATTTAGAATTATATAATAACGCAGCTTTAATATCTTCTAGTTCTAGGTAAGGAAAATCTCCTAATAGTTCTTCTTCCGTCATACCTGCTGAGAGATAACCTAAAATATATGAAACCTTAAAACGCATACCTCTAATTGTGGACTTTCCCCCCATTAAACCGGGTATCATCGTAATTCGTTTTAATAATTCCTTTTCCATAAAATTATTTTTATAAAGTTACTGTTTAAGCGGTACTTCTAACAACAAAAAAAGCTTCCCCGAAAGAAAGCTTCTGCATGAATGTATAGGCAAGTTGAGATCTATTTTATCAATCCAGCAAAATAATTTACTGTTCTCACTAACTGAGAAACATAACTCATTTCATTATCGTACCAACTCACTGTTTTTACCAATTGCTTGTCACCGATAGTTTGCACTTTGGTTTGTGTAGCATCAAACAAAGAACCGAAGTTGATACCGATAACATCGCTGCTTACAATTTCATCTTCGTTGTAACCAAAGCTTTCGTTGCTTGCTGCTTTCATTACTGCATTTACTTCATCTGCGGTAACTGTTTTTTCTAAGATAGAATATAACTCCGTTACAGAACCGGTAATTACCGGAACTCTTTGCGCACCTCCATCTAATTTTCCTTTTAACTCAGGTAATACAAGTCCAATAGCTTTTGCAGCACCAGTACTGTTCGGTACTATATTAGCCGCTGCTGCTCTTCCTCTTCTTAAATCATTTTTTGGGTGAGGCGCATCCAAGGTGTTTTGGTCATTTGTGTAAGCATGAATGGTACTCATAATGCCGGTTACAATTGTAAACTTATCATTCAATGCTTTAGCCATTGGCGCAAGACAATTAGTAGTACAGCTTGCACAGCTAATGATCGTTTCCGTACCATCAAGTATTGCATGGTTTACATTAAATACTACTGTTTTTAAATCGCCTGTTGCGGGAGCAGAAATCACTACTCTTTTTGCACCTGCAGTAATGTGAGCCTGTGCCTTTGTAGCATCAGCAAAAAAACCTGTGCTTTCTATAACAACATCTACATCATGACTACCCCATGGAATTTGTGCCGGATCTTTTTGTGCGTAAACTTTCACCTCATGGCCGTTTACAACAATGGCATTTTCTGTAGAAGTTACTTTCTCTTCAAATCTTCCCTGTGCACTATCGTATTTTAATAAATGAGCCAATGTTGCCGGGCTCGTAAGGTCATTAATTGCAACAACATCTATCCCTTCCATATTGTGTATCTGGCGAAAAACCAAACGGCCAATTCTACCAAAACCATTGATGGCGACTTTAACTGAACTCATAACTTTTATTTGAAATGATTATAATTTTTGAAATGCAAAATTACATGTTGTAATCAATTAATTTATCAAATAATTTGAGGTGTTGAAATCATTTACTTTTTGGCTGATTTATACCACCTGTTTTTTAAAATAGCCATTGATGTAAAAGAATTGAGCATGGCAAGGAGAATTCCCTACTTTTATAATCTAAACTTAAAACAAACTCAAATGAAAAGTACAGGTTTATTAATTCTATTGGCAGTAGTTGTTGTGATTGGCTTTTTAGGCTGCAATGGCTACAATGGTCTTGTAAAGCAAGACGAAAGTGTAAAAAAAGCTTGGAACAATGTACAGACTGAATACCAAAACAGATCTGATCTTGTTGGTAATTTGGTAAACACTGTAAAAGGGGCTGCGAATTTCGAGCAAAATACGCTTACTGCAGTGGTTGAAGCTCGTGCAAAAGCGACAAGCGTGAACATTAATGCTGATAATTTAACACCGGAAAAAATAGCTGAATTTCAAGCTGCGCAAGGACAATTATCAGGTTCTCTAAGCAGGTTGCTCGCTACCGTAGAAGCGTACCCAACCTTAAAAGCTACTGAAGGATTTATGCGTTTACAAAGTCAGTTAGAAGGAATAGAAAACAACATTAAAAACTCTCGTAAGGTTTTTAACGACGAGATAAATGTTTACAACATAAAAGTGCGCTCTTTCCCTATGAACATTTTAGGCGGCATATTTGGCTTCAGAGCAAAAGAAGGATTCAAGGCAGATGCAGGTGCAGAAAAGAAAGTAGATGTAAACTTTGATGACCTTAACAAAAAGAAATAGTCTTATATTTTTTAAGCAAAAATGAATAACAAAAAATATTTTCCTTACTTACTAGGGATTGTGTTGGTTGTAATGGGATTGTATCTCATTACAACCTACAATGGTTTGGTAAAGAAAGATGAAAAAGTAAAAGTGCAGTGGAGCGAAGTTCAAAATGCTTATCAACGCCGGCTTGACCTGATACCGAATCTGGTTAACACAGTAAAAGGCAATGCAGGTTTTGAACAGAATACATTGCAGGAAATTACTGAGGCAAGAGCCAAAGCGAACTTTGTGAATGTGAGTGAGAACAACGTAAATGCAAATGCATACAATGCGCAAACGCAGGCACAGGATGAACTGGCAGCTTCTGCAAATCGGTTACTTATTACAGTAGAAAAATACCCTGAACTGCAGGGTACAAAGGCATTTACCACCTTGCAAACACAGCTGGAAAGAACAGAGCTCCGCATAAAAGTAGCCCGCAAAGATTTTAACGAAGCCATTCAATACTATAACAGCAGTGTGAGGGGATTCCCTACAAAAATGGTAGCCGGCATGTTTGGCTTCGCACCAAGAAATGGTTTTCAATCTGATGCAGGAGCAGAAAAATCCACAGAAATAAAATTTTAAAAATGCATTTACCCTTTTTTAAAAAGAAAACCTTTTTTACTGATGAAGAAAAACAACGGGTAGTAGATGCCATCCGCAAAGCTGAGCAACGTACAAGTGGAGAAGTACGGGTTTATGTTGAGAGTAAAAATTCGTATGTAGATCCAATGGACCGTGCTGCGGAAATTTTTTATAATCTGAAGATGGATAAAACCGATGAAAGAAATGCGGTGTTGCTCTATGTTGCAATGAAAGATAAGGAACTGGCGCTTTTTGGAGATGAAGGTATTTATAATGCAGCAGGGGCAGAATATTGGAATGCAGCGGTGAGAAATATGTTGAAAGAAATTAAAGCAGATGATATTATTGGTGGAATAGTGCATTGCATTGGCGGCATTGGAGAAACCCTTCACGAAAAATTTCCATACAATAAATTGGAAGACAAAAATG
>JANXTN010000208.1 GCA_025352435.1 Ferruginibacter sp.
CTAAGAAAAATATATTGAACATTAAAAAGCCCATTCATCTTTTTTGAATGGGCTTTTATTTGCGACTAAAGTTGTATTTTTCGTTAATTTAATTGTTGGCTGTAATCGGTTATCTCATTATATAGTGTATCTCTTTCAATGGGTCTTCTTTTTACCTGAGTGATAAGCGCCACCAATTCTTCGGTTGACATTGTAGGAGTCTGTTCCTCACTGCCTGCCATGCTATAAATTTTTGTAGTGTCATCTATTGTACCATCTATATCATTTACACCAAACGATAAAGAAAGTTGTGCATTTTGTCTGCCAAGCATTGGCCAATATGCTTTAAGATGAGGGAAATTATCTAAATAAATTCTTGCTATAGCGTACAAGCGCATATCTTCTGTAATAGTACTTTCGGGTACATCACTCATGTCATTGTTATGATTTCTAAACTTTAAAGGAATGAATGTATTAAAGCCTTTTGTTTTATCCTGTAAATCTCTCAATTTCTTCATGTGGTCAATTCTGTGTTCATATTTTTCAATATGACCATACAGCATAGTTGCGTTGCTATGCATACCTAGATTATGCGCAACTTCATGTATTCTCAACCACCCTTCACCGCTCACTTTATCTCCGGCAATTATTTCTCTTACTTCCGCATGAAAGATTTCTGCTCCGCCACCAGGCAGTGATTGTAACCCTGCATCTTTAAGCGCCTGCATCCCTTCTTCAACAGTAAGTTTAGCCTTGCGAAACATATAATCTAACTCTACAGCGGTAAAACCTTTTACATGAAGAGCTGGACGGTGAGCATGTATTTTTTGAATAAGCTCAATAAAATATGCCATGTTCATTTTTGGATGCACACCACCCACAATATGCACTTCGGTAATGGGTTTACCATCATAACTTTTAACGATGTCCAACATCTGATCTATGCTTAATTCCCACCCTTCTTCTTTGTTGGCATATAGTCTGGAATAAGAACAAAATTTACAACTGAAAACACAAACATTCGTAGGTTCTATATGAAAATTTCTATTGAAATATGTTTTATCGCCATGAAATTTTTCTCTGATAAAATTAGCCAGTGCACCCACAAAAGGAAGGTCTGCTTTTTCAAATAAAACAAGGCATTCTTCGTCAGAAATGCGATCCCCGTTTTTTACTTTTTCAGCAATATTTCTTAGAGAAGTATCAGGAGTATTTTTTATCAAATTATCTATCGAACTGCCCATGAATTTTATTTTTGCAAATTTACGAAAGTTAAAAGGTTTCAACTTTACAGTTCAAGAGATATACTTCTTATAAAAGGAATATTAGTTAAGAATAGTTCGACCACTTCGTTACTAGTTTCTGTTTAATATTTTATTTTCAACAATTAATAAATTGATATCTTACAAAATCAATAATTTAACAAGCAACATTTAATCTAAAAATTAAATATGAATCTAAAATTTCGACTGATTACTATGAATTTTCTGCAGTTTTTTGTGTGGGGAATTTGGCTGATTTCACTCGGTGGTTATATGTTCACACTGCCTGGTGATATGAGTGTTAGAGGAAGTCTGGTAGGCAGCACTTACGGAACAATGGGTTGGGCTAGTTTATTTATGCCTGCGCTTATGGGCATCATTGCAGATAAATATTTAAGGGCGGAAATTGTTTTAGGAATATGCCATTTGCTTGCAGGTGTCTGTTTGTATTATGCAGGTACACTGACGAATGCGAATGATCTCTATTACGCAATCTTTTTGACGAGCTGTTTTTATATGCCTACAATTGCTTTAAGTAACTCAGTATCATATACGCTGCTTTCAAAAAATAATTTTGACATCCAAAAAACCTTTGCACCCATTCGTGTTTGGGGAACCGTAGGATTTATTGTAGCAGAATGGTTGGTAGATTTATTAGGCTGGACTGGCAACCATAATCAATTTAATTTTGCAGCAGCAGCTGAAGTTGCTACTGCTGTATTTTGTTTAACCTTGCCTGCGTGCAACATCAATAAAAACTCAGACAAGAAAACACTTGCTCAAACTTTGGGTTTAGATGCCTTTGTTTTATTTAAAGATAAAAAGTTGGCAGTATTCTTTTTGTTTGCAATGTTAATAGGGGCAGCTCTGCAAATTACAAACATGTTTGGCACTTCTTTTTTATTAGATTTTGGATCCGTTGATGCATACAAAAACTCTTTCGCCGTGAAACATTCAAACATCATGATTTCGCTTTCGCAGATTTCTGAAACTTTATTTATTCTTACAATTCCCTTTGTTTTAAAAAGGTATGGTATAAAGAAAGTGATGATCATTAGTTTGGTTGCTTGGGTATTGCGCTTTGCGCTGTTTGGTATAGGAAACCCAGGCACAGGATTTATGTTTTTAGTAATGTCAATGATAGTCTATGGAATGGCCTTTGACTTCTTCAACATTTCTGGCTCATTGTATGTAGAAAAACAAACGGACAGCAAAATTCGCTCAAGTGCTCAAGGTTTATTCATGTTAATGACGAACGGGCTAGGAGCCATTATCGGAGGTATGTTCGCAGGAAAAGTAGTAGATTATTTCACCACAACCATAAACAATGTAAGTGTGAAAGACTGGCAGAGCATATGGTTTAGCTTTGCAGCTTATGCATTGATAATTCTTGTTCTCTTCTTGTTTTTATTTAAATACAAACACGAGGAAAATGATATTGGTTTAATAAGACACTAAGCATCAAAAAAGCCGCTAATAAAGCGGCTTTTTTGATGGACTAATTTCTATTATTTTAAAGCTTCTATTTTCTTTACAAAATTTGCTTTTGGTTGTGCCCCTACAAGTTTATCCACTACTTCACCATTTTTTAAAAATAGTATAGCCGGGATGCTTGTGATGCCATAGTTGGTAGAGATCTGTGGGTTTTGATCTACGTTTAATTTACCAACGTTTATCACACCTTCATATTCCTTAGCCAATTCAGAAATAACCGGTCCTATTGCACGGCAAGGGCCACACCACTCTGCCCAAAAATCTACAACTGTTAATTTATCTGAATCTAAAACTTCTGTTTTAAAGTTTGAATCTGTGAATTCTAGTGCCATAATTTAAATTTTAAGTTTATTTATTTTGCAGTTATATGCTGCCATTTCAAATTTATTACAAATCTACAACCAGTATTTTTATTTGCATAAATGACATATCAACAACATCGTAATAAGTAAATGGTATAGCTTTTCTGCTACGCTGTCAGTACGCTTACGCCAATATCGGTTTTGTTGTTTAGATATAGGGCCATGTCATCATTCATAGTAAAGCTTTTTTCCAGTGTGTATAAGCCGATATTCATGTTGTGATCAAAATCTTTAATAACAAACTTTAGGGTCGTTTTGCCCGGGTGTTCTTTTACGTTTGCCTCCAGAAAACTGATCATTTCTGCTTTTATATTTTCAGGCTGTATTTCAATTTTGACCTCTTTAGTTAATGATGATTTAACGGTCTCTAGCAAGTGAAGCTTATTTATTTTAAATTCATAATTATCACTGTTATAACGTTGTTTAAATCCACCCTCCAACATAATGATTGTTCCCTTTTCCAAATACTTACTAAATTTTACATAATCCTCGCTGAAAAGAGCAAAATCTGTTTTCCCGGTAAAATCTTCAATATGTAGTATCCCAAAATTTTTTCCGGTCTTTGTTACACGATGTTGCCCGTCGGTAACCAAGCCTGCAAGTCTGAAAATTCGTGATGGAGGAGTGCTGTCTACAGTATTTTTAATGTCTATAAATTCAGCTAGTGGACTTATACCGTAATGCATCAATTCAAATTTAAAATCATCCAGAGGATGACCACTCATGTACATCCCCGTTACATCTTTTTCAAAATTTAATTTTTCAATGAGTTGCCATTCGGCACAGTTAGCAAGTTTGGGAGGTACAATATCTGGCATTTGTAAATCTCCAAAAAGCGTGTTAGCAGAGCCTGCAGCTTGCGATTGAAACACAGAACCAAATTTTACAATCTTATCCAACGATGACACATCACCTGGTGCAGTAAAAAAGTATTGTGCCCGATGCATTTCTTTAAAACAATCAAAAGCACCGCTGTATATTAAACTTTCCATTGTTTTTTTGCTGACAGCCCGCAAGTTCACTCTCCTTACCAAATCAAATACATCTTTGTACTTGCCATGCCTATTGCGTTCCTCCACTATATTTTCTATTGCATTTTCTCCCACGCCCTTCATTCCACTAAAGCCAAAACGAATTTCTCCTCCTTCATTTACCGCAAAGCCATTGTTCGATTCGTTAATATCGGGTCCTAAAACTTTTAATCCCATTCTTTTGCATTCTTCCATATTGAAAGTAATTTTTTCAATACTTCCGGCATGGTTAAGTACCGCCGCCATGTATTCTGCCGGATAATGTGCTTTTATGTAGCCAGTTTGATAAGCAACGAAAGCATAACAAACAGAGTGAGACTTATTAAATGCATATTGCGCAAATGCTTCCCAATCGGTCCATATTTTTTCAAGTTGTTTTGCGGGATGCCCTTTGGCAGTAGCACCGGTCATAAAATCGCCCTTCATTTTATCAAGCGTTTTACGGTCTTTCTTCCCCATCGCTTTTCTTAAAATATCTGCCTGCCCCATTGAAAATCCGCCAAGCTTTCTCGATAGCAACATTACCTGTTCCTGATAGACAGTAATGCCATAGGTTTCTTCCAAAATTTCTTGCATGTCTGGCAAATCGTAAGTGATCGCCTGTTTGCCATGTTTACGAGCAATATAATCCGGGATGTAACCCATAGGTCCCGGACGATACAACGCATTCATTGCCACCAAATCACCAAATTTATCTGGTTTCAATTCCCTCAAATACTTCTGCATACCGGGACTTTCAAACTGGAACGTTGCGTTGGTATCTGCTTGTTTGTAGAGGTTGTACGTCTTCTCATCTTCCAAAGAAATATCATCTATTTCAATAGTAATTCCATGGTGCTGTTTGATAAGTGCCAATGCTGTTTTTAATATGCTCAGTGTTTTCAAACCCAGAAAATCCATTTTTATTACACCGGCTTCCTCAATTGAATTTCCTTCTATTTGTGTCAGCCACAATTCAGATTCTTTGGAAGTAGCTACAGGCAATAGTTCTGTAAGATCTTTTGGTGCGATGATGATAGCAGATGCATGAATACCGGTGTTTCGTACGGAACCTTCCAATTTTTCTGCCTCTTGCAATACCTTCGCAAGCTCATCTGTACCATTATAAAATTCTCGTAGTTTTTTTATTTTTTCTACATCGTCAGGTTGTAATTGTTCTTTTTCTTCTAATGATTTTTCACCGCTTTTTTGTGCCTCCTTAATAGTGATTGGAGCGGTAAGCAATCGCTTTAAATTCATACCTGGACGTTCGGGAATCAACCCTGATAGTGCTCGGCTTTGTTGCAATGGCAAATCCATTACACGAGCCACATCTGCTATACTACTTTTCGCAGCCATAGTACCGTAAGTAATGATCTGTGCTACTTGGTTTTTGCCATATTTTTCTACCACATAATCTATTACTTTTTGCCTGCCTTCGTCATCAAAATCCGTATCTATATCCGGCATGGATTTACGCTCGGGATTTAAGAAACGCTCAAATAGTAAGTTATATTTTATGGGATCAATATTGGTAATGCCAATACAATAAGCCACAACACTTCCTGCAGCTGAGCCTCTTCCCGGACCTATGAAAACACCAATTTCTCTGCCGGCTCTAATAAAATCACTTACAATTAAAAAGTAACCTGCAAAGCCCATATCTCTAATTACTCCAAGTTCAAAAGTTATTCTTTCTTCGGTAGTTGCAGATAAAATCTGATATCTATTTTTGGCACCCGTCCACGTTAAATTTTCTAAATAATCATCCTGGCTTTTAAAGTTTGCAGGTACAGTAAAATGGGGGAGAAGGATATCTCTTTTAAGATCTAGTAACTCTATTTTACTTACGATTTCATTTGTATTATCTACGGCTTCAGGAAGATCCTGAAAAACCTCAATCATTTGTTTTTGTGACTTTAAAAAAAACTGATCGTTTGGGAAAGCAAATCTTTTATTTTTGGTCACCGCATCATCATCACTAAATTCTCGAGATGCAGGGGTAGTCTGCTTTTCGCCGGTATTTATACAAAGTAAAATATCATGTGCATTAAAATCTTCCTGCTCTACGTAATGGCTATCATTGCTTGCAATAACTTTTACATTGTATTTTTTTGCAAATTTTAAAAGTATAAGATTTACTTTATCCTGATCCGGTATTCCATGTCTTTGTAACTCTACATAATAATCTTCCTGAAAAATATTTAGCCACCATTTAAATTCATTTTCACCTTCCGCTTCTCCTTTTTTTAAAATTGTTTGTGGCACCAACGCCCCCAAGCAACAGGTTGTTGCAATAAGCCCTTCATGGTATTTATGTATGAGTTGCTTGTCTATTCGAGGGTATTTGCTGTACATCCCTTCTATGTAACCAAGCGAAGTGAGTTTAACTAAATTCTTGTAACCAATATCATTTTTGGCAAGCAAAATCTGATGGTTGCGTGGGTCCTTTTCTTCTTTGCTAAAAGTCTTCCTGGTTCTATCTGTGGTTATGTAAAATTCACACCCTACAATTGGTTTTACTTTTAATGATCCATCATCATTTTTATGTTTGTAAGCTTCTTTTACAAACTCAAAAGCACCAAACATGTTTCCATGATCACTTATTGCGATGGCTGGCATACCATCAGCAATAGCCTTCTTGTAAAGGTTTTTAATGGATGCAGCGCCATCAAGCAACGAAAATTGTGTGTGTACGTGTAGGTGAGAAAAATTCATAGAAAGGCTTGAAACATGTCAGAAAGCTACAAATATCGACTTTTAAAAAATGAGTTTCGAAAGCATTTTCCACAAGTTGTCACTACATATTTCTCCATTTTAAAATTTGTTATAGATATGCCAACAAAACTTTTATGAGTACGTTTTTCCCCGTTTATTTTGAAAGTGTAGACATTAACTCCTATGTTTGTAACTCAAGACAAGGAAATTTATTAATTAATTGTTGTAGGACAGACTGTTAGCCCGGAAATAAGACATTAGATAAGCAAAGAATAGTAGAAGCACAAATAACAAAAGAGAGAGTCTTATACGTGTAAACCGATATTTTACGTATGAAAAACTTACTGTTTGTTTCTGTTGCGCTTAGCGTTTTTACAGTTACTTCATTACAAACATCAGCACAAAGAAAAATCAATTCGATTAACGATTTTAATTTGGCAGGAGAAGGAATAGTCTATTTACCTTCTGAGATTAAACCGACAGGTTTTAAATCTTCCGTAGCATATTTTGCGAAAAAAATTATGAAGCCTGTTGGTATGGCTACAGAATTTTGCAGCAGTCTTCAATTCAAATATGCTCAGTTGCTTAACCGTAATGTTGAGCTTGTTACCAACACATCATTAATAGGGTTTATTGATGAATGGTGGGGTACGAGATACAGATTTGGTGGTACTACTAAGAAAGGAATTGATTGCAGCAGTTTTACAGGCTTGTTAATGGGTTCTGTATTTGGTTTTGCATTACCCCGCACCGCCCGGGAGCAATATTCCATTTGTTCAAAACTTTCCAAAGAAGAAATGTCGGAAGGAGACCTTGTTTTCTTTAATACAAGAGGAGGTGTAAGCCACGTGGGTGTTTATTTAGGTGATGGCTATTTTGTTCACTCCTGCAGTAGCTCGGGGGTTACAATTAATAATTTAAATGAAAGTTATTATTCAAGAAAATTTATAGGCGGAGGCAGAGTTGAAAATGATCAGTCGCTTTGTGTAAATTAAATTAAATGACTGAAATTTATAAAAGACCCCGGCATATTGTCGGAGTCCTTTTTTGCTACTTGTTCAAAATCAATTCTGTTTCATTTTTAGTAAGTACATAAAAATTTTGATCGACTTTAAAAGTTTTTCCATCGTGCCATTTACCCACTTTTAATTTTTTCCATTTATTGCCAGGTGTTATCCATTGCTCAGAACCATCTATTTTACCCAAAGAAACTTGTATTGGCAAAACAAGATTATTTACAGCGTTCGTCCATTTGTATTCAATCTTTTTACCACTTATTTTATATTGAAGAGTGGGTATTTTTATTGTTCGCAAATATTGATCGAAGATGCCGGTAAGGTCAATTTTTAAAAAAGATTTTATGTATGTTTCAATTTCTGCTGAAGTAACAGTTTTGTGGTAAAATGTTTTATTTAGTCCTAAAAGCAAACTCCTAAATTTTTCATCATCTTTTGTAAGCTGTCTTATAAGATGAAGCATGTTTGCGCCTTTGTAATACATATCGCTGCTGCCTTCTTTGTTCACGCCATAAGGACCGATTATTGGGATATCATTGTTTATGTTTTTTCTAATTCCTTCCACATAGGTTTCACCGGCTTTTTTGCCCCAGTAATATTCAGTAAATAAAGTCTCGCTGTAGTTCGTAAAACCTTCATGTACCCACATATCTGCAATATCTTTTGTACAAATACTATTGGCAAACCACTCATGTCCACTTTCATGAATAATAATAAAATCCCATTTTAAACCTTCGCCGGTGCCTGATAAATCTCTGCCTGCATAACCCATTTTAAAACCGTTCCCATAGGCAACCGCACTCTGGTGTTCCATTCCTAAATGCGGTGCTTCTATTAGCTGGTAGCCATCTTCGTAAAAAGGGTAGGGGCCAAACCAATGCTCAAAAGCCTTCATCATTTTTGGAGCATCAGTAAATTGTTTTTTTGCTTTTTCCAGGCTGTAATCCATCACCCAATAATTCATCTCCAAGTTGCCATTTAAGCCGGGATATTGTTCTGAAAAATTTACATACTTCCCTATGTATGGAATAATACAATAATTATTGATCGGATTTTTTACGTTGTAAACGTACAGCATTTTGTTGTTGCTAATTTGTTTTTTTTCTGTCAGTCTTCCGTTTCCAATTGCAACTAAACTATCCGGAACGATCATCCGTAGAGTAGCGCCGCTATCAGGCTTATCGCTCTGTATATCTTTACACGGGTACCATACACTAGCCCCAAGTCCTTGGCATGCTACTGTCATCCATGGGTTGTTATTTTTATCTTTTTTCCAAACCCAACCACCATCCCAAGGTGGGCGTACAGCTTCTTTCGGCTTGCCATGAAAATACAATGTAAGATTTCTAATGCCGGGTTTTATATTATAAAGTGCAAGTGTATCTCTGTATTCCAGCCAATAAACGTTTCCTTCTCTTCTAAACTTATACGAAATTTTATTACCTATTACACTGTCCAAAAGCATGGGCTCTTGTAAATCTATTTGCATTATAGTAGCACCGTTATCATAAAATTGCAAGATGTTTTTGCCTGAGATTGTTTTCGAATCATAATCGGGTTCTACAGTAATATCGTAATGAAGTACATCCCATCTTTCTCTAAAAATTCCATTGCTTCCTCTAAGCGTATCAGCATGCGTAAATATATTTTTAATTTCGCCCAACTGGGCAAAACTTTCAATGAAAAAAAAACATAATAATAATACAAGGCAATAATACTTTTTATGAGATAGCATGTAATTTATTTTATAATCTAAATTATGATGTTTAAAGGAACTGAAAGTATAAATTTGTTTTAATGGCAACAGACAGAAGTAGAAATATTTTTATAAAAAAAAGGAATGAAATTCTCCTGATTTTTTATTCTTTGGGCTTAAGCATATTTTTTTTAGAATGCAATAAACATGAGCATGCTGATAAAAAAATATTCAGGTATAATGAAATAAGCGGAATTGCTTCTTTAGATCCTGCGTTTTCAAAAAATCAGTCCATTATGTGGGCCATCCATCAATTGTACAATACATTGATTGAAGTAGATAGCAATATGCTTTTAAAGCCTTCTATCGCTGCATCATGGGAATTTTCTGACAGCAATAAAACCGTTACTTTTCACTTAAGAAATGATATTTATTTTCAGGATGATGAATGTTTTTCAAATAAAAAAGGGAGAAAGTTAATCGCAGCGGATGTTGTGTTTAGCTTTAACAGAATTGCAGATAAAAATACTGCAAGCCCGGGTGCATGGATTTTTAATAATAGGGTAAAAGAGAAAACTCCTTTTACAGCTGTAAACGATTCTACACTTCAAATAAAATTATTAGCACCCTTCCAACCAATCTTGGGCATTTTAAGTATGCAGTATTGCTCAATAGTACCGCATGAAGCAGTTGAAAAATATGGAAATGATTTTAGGCGTCATCCTGTTGGGACCGGGCCATTTGCATTTGTAGCATGGGAAGAAGGACAGGCGATGGTTTTAAAGAAAAATCACCACTATTTTGAAAAGGATTCCTGCAGTAATTCATTGCCTTATCTTGATGGTGTAAAAATTAATTTTTACGACAGCAGAGCCACAGAGTTTTTGGAATTTCAACAAGGTAGACTTGATTTTATAAATGATATAGATCCTTCTTTCAAGGATGAAATTCTTTCAAAAACAGGAAACCTTAAAGGTGAGTGGAAGGATAAAATCGAACTGCAAAAACATCCATACCTAAACATTGAATTTTTTGGGATACTCACAGACAGCAATAATGTTCTTGTAAAAAATTCCCCTTTAAAACTTTTAAAAATAAGGCAGGCAATCAATTACGGTATTGATAGAAAAAAGATGATGTTGTATGTAAGAAACTCAATAGGCACTGCGGCTGAAAGTGGGTTTGTGCCTCAAGGGTTACCATCCTTTAATAAAGAAAAAGTAAAAGGTTACACTTACGATCCAGCCAAAGCAAAGCAATTATTAGTAGAGGCGGGATTTGTAAATGGAACAAAATTTCCAGAAATAAAATTACTTACTATTCCGGTATATGCTAACCTTGCAAGTTATGTTGCAAATGAATTGAAGCAAATTGGGATTAATGTAAAAGTAGAAGCGATGCAAAAGAGTTTGCTGCTTGAGCAAACTTCAAAATCGAAGGCATTATTTTTTAGAGGAAGCTGGATTGCAGATTATCCTGATGCTGAAAATTATCTTAGTGTTTTTTACAGCAAGAACCCTGCACCACCTAACTATACGAGATTTAAAAACCTACTGTTTGATCAATTATATGAAAGAGCTTTGTCTCAAACTAATGATAGCCTTCGATATGAATTGTACCAACAGATGGATAAAATAATTGTCGAAAACGCACCGGTTATTCCGCTTTGGTATGATGAAGCTATTCATCTGGTTCAAAAAAATATAAAAGGTTTTGTACCAAACAGTTTAAATATGCTGGAGTTAAGAAGAGTAAATAAATGATTTGAAAAATAGCGATACAATTGGTACCGCTATTTAATTAGTAAGGAAAGATTTTATCTCTTTATTATTTTTTTTATGTATTTATCAGTACCTGTACGTATTTCTAAAATATAATTTCCTGAAGCAAGTTTGCTGAGATCTTTTGCCACAACGAGATTAACTCCCTTTTGCAAAAACACTTTTCTCACAATTATTTCTTTACCATCAAATGAAAGGATTCTATATTGAGCGTCTGAATCTTTAGGTACATTTAAAGAAATCTTTAAATCATCTACAAATGGGTTTGGATATACGTTCAATTGAGCCTTTGCAATTCCTTTTAATCTTAAAATAATAATCTTAGAGTAGGAAACTTTTCCATTTAAATCAACAATTCTTAATCTATAATAAACTAAGGATGAATTGATTTTTAAATTATCATAAAATTGATAATACCGGGTAATAGCAGTAGTACCCGAGCCTTTCACTAATCCTATCTTGTAAAAAGAAACGCCGTCATCGCTTCTTTCAATATCAAAATAATCGTTGCTAAATTCATTTTCAGTTATCCAATTTAATGTGGAAATATTGTTTTTTAAGGTTCCATAAAATGAAATAAGTTTTACTGCAAGTGGACCACCAACGCTACCAATAATTACACTACTTTCTGCGGAAAGTGCTTCACCACTTTGAGCCTGGGCAAAAATATTAGCTTTATTTCTTACCGTTTCTACGTCATTATTTACGCTGACTTTAAATTTTACCTGATAATATGCCCCTGAATCCATAGAGCCACCTTCAAAAAAAGTTGCGTTATTGCCTATTAGAAATTTAATGTAAGTTTTACCTGAATTCGTCCCCACGAAAGCAAAATCATCTCCACTAATATCAGTCTGGGGAAGTGGATTTGTAATGCCAGGTGCATTCTCAATCACTAAAGAATTAGGTACATAAGTTACATTCGTAGGCAGCGTATCTAAAAGTGCTGTTTTAAAAGTTTTTCCTGGACCGGCATTCATTCCACTTAATGTGTAAGTAAGTTCTTCATTGCTTTGTAAAATACCATCAGCATTTGCTTCAACAACCGTTTTGTTTATTGAAATTACCGGGTTCTTCATCCTCACTGATAGAGCAAAAACACCAAGTAAATATTTATCCGCCTCGGTACCAAATTCCAATTGAAGATTCGTTGCATTTGGTAAAATTCCATAGCCGTTCCCAACTTCTATTTCATCAATATCAATACCCATTTGGTTTGTAAAATCAATATTCTTATTATTTACAAAAGATCCGTTTTTGGAGATACTGCCGTTAAAAAAGTTTGTTGAAGGATTCGTTGCATTGCTAAAAGTTATGCCATTGATCTTTACATAATCTCCTGCGGGGCTTGTTGTAGATGAAGAAATATTTGCGTCACCTTCCCATGCCATTATGCTTAGCTTAGCATCGGCTGTTGCAAGTGGATTGTCGGGAATATTAAGTCCGGAAAGTGTAACCGTTTGTGATGCAAAGTTTCCATTATTATAAACCTGCGAAAAACCATCGAATAGTTGTACACTGTTTAAGGGCAATGAATTATTTTCATAAGCAACCACAATGCACCATCCGGCATAGTTACCGCCATATCCATCTGAGCCTTCTACCATTGGTATATCAGCAACTGTATAATTTCCCACGCCATTGTTTTGAATGAAATTAGTTACATCAATATAGGCTTGGTATGCAGTGGTAGTACTGTTAACTGGAACTAAATCAGCGTTATAATTTGTAAATAAATTTGTGTAAGCTCCTGTAATTTCCTTCCTGATTTTAATTTTTTTAAGCGTATCGGGAACTTTAGTTAACGTGCTGTTTGCTATTTTACCACCCCAATATAATCTGGCGAATTTTATGGTGTTTGTGCCTGTGGGTAATGTAAAAGTGGCCGAAGATGAATTAGCAGTGTAGGCGGGTGTTGCAGACAATCTCATATCAAAGAAACAGGTATTGCTGTTTGCTGTAGCCTGATGAATTTCTACAGCAATTATATTTTCTCCTACCTGAAAGTAGGAAGACGGAATTGAAAAATTTTCCCAAAAAGAAAAGTTAGTAGTAAGAGCAGCCGTGTTATAATCGATTTCTCCTAAAGGCATGTTTAGCCTTTTTACTTCTAAACCATTTACGTAAACAACGGCACCGTCGTCATAACTAACAGA
Organism: Ferruginibacter sp.; assembly: GCA_025352435.1. GTDB lineage: Bacteria > Bacteroidota > Bacteroidia > Chitinophagales > Chitinophagaceae > Ferruginibacter. Next base: position 13,475 of record JANXTN010000208.1, read on the forward strand.
AAAATCCATGGTACTGTATAATGCAGGTGTAACAAGGGTTACAGGCTTATAGAAATAATTAGTTTTTGCATGAGCAATAGTAGTGTTCTGGATGGTTCCGTAGCCAAAACTCCCTTTTAAATTTACCCAGTCGGATGTTGAATTAATTTTATTTTGCCAGCCTGTTCCTAAATTAGAATTTGGATTATTATAATTCCAGTTTTCTGCTGCGCTAATGACGTTTAAAATTGGCAATTGCAAATCAGTTATAACTGGTTGCATATTTTCACCGTCATTACCATATTGGCTGAAACCAATACCTCCGAATCCGTTATTGGCCACACCGCTTTCGTTCATTTTTTGAAGATTAGCAGTAGAATTATCTATTATTTGCATGCTCGTGTTCCCAAAAATGGCTGTTCCTCCCTGAAGATTTTGAGAAAATATAGAAGTATATGGACGTATGATTTGTCCCTGTACGATGTTACAAAACAGGATAGACAGCCCAATTAAAAGGACTACATTTTTTTTTTGCGCAAGCATCTTTTTTATTTTAAATCAAAAAAAGGCTCACAGGTTGAGAGGAATAATTTTTTAAAGGAAGGTTGGAAAATGTTCATTTACTCAATTAAGGTAAATTTCTTAAGTCGGATTGATTCGAAGATAAATAATTTATTGAAATGATTATGGAAAAGTTTAAGCAAGTGATTTCAAATATTTTTCAACTTTAGGTCTTACTACAAATTGACAATATGCGGCAGTGCCGTTGTTGTTGTAATAGTTCTGATGATAATCTTCAGCTGCATAAAAAGTACTAGCAGGTTCTATTATAGTTACTAATGGGTTTTTAAATTTGCCTGAATCGTTTAGTTGCTTCTTAAAATTTTCAGCTATTTGTTTCTGATGTTCATCTATATAAAAAATGATGCTTCTATATTGGGTGCCCACATCATTCCCTTGTCTGTTTAAGGTTGTAGGGTCATGAGATTCCCAAAACACTTTTAATACATCGGCATAAGAAATAATGTTACTGTCATAAGAGACCCTCAAACACTCAGCATGGTTTGTTGTTCCGGTACAAATATCTTTATACGATGGGTTTTTAATATCGCCACCACTGTAACCACTTTCTACTTTAGTTACCCCCTTCACTAATTGAAAAACGGCTTCTGTACACCAAAAACACCCATTTCCCAATATTGCAACTTCTATATTTTCTGCCATAATATTATAATTTTAAGGAACTCTTGGTTCTTGTTCTCCCCCTTTTACTTTTGTTTGATCTATCGTGCCTTTCGCATCTCTAATTGTTTTTTCAGCTGAGTATTTTTTAGGTGGTGCGCCGTCAAATAAGTTCATGGTTAACACCCACTTTCCGTTTTTCCATAAAAAACCGTTGTATTCTCCATCGGGTACAAGTGTCCATTTTTTGGTAGGTGTATTGCTTTCCGAAGTTAATTCATCAACAACTACAGCTCCTAGATCCTCATCGAAGGTTAGACGGGCGGCTGCTTCCTTTTTGTACTCGAGGATGTAGCGTGCCATTTGTTTTTGGGAGTTATTGCTGTTTTCAAATACAAAAAGCTTGCTTCCAAATACAGGTTTGCTGTTTACAAACTGTAAGACATCCATTATTTTCTTGTCACTTTTAATGTTGTTTTCATCAAAGCCAAGTAAAGTATAAAATTTATCTCCCTTGTATTCTTTTTGAATAATTTTATAATACACTGCACCCATCCATCCGTTATTATCAGAAATAGTGTCTGTCTGATTTAAAATAATATCTGATTTATCTATTAGGGGAAAAACTTTAAAAGAGCCGTCTGCTGTTTTCATTTGTATAGCACCGTGCTGCCTAATGGTATTTTCATTGATCATCAATTGCCAGGTAAATATTTTAAATGAACTGTCAGGTGGATATAATTTGGAAATGTTTATTATAGAATCAAATGGATGATAAAAAGAGTTTTTTGTTCTTAAAGCTCGTACGAATATTCTGGTAAAAGCACTATCTGCAAAAAAGCGATCTCCCGCATCTTTGCCTTGCACTATTTTTAACCCAACGGTTTTAAGTGAATCTTCTTTCTTTAATAAAAAGGCTTTATCAGCTGGAGAAATTGGTTGTGCAAATAGGGTAGAGGTAAAACAAAATAAAGCGAACAGAGATACACAAACTTTCATAACATAAATATATCAAATCAAAATGTATCGACTGTTTCGACAAGCAGCATAAACACAGCTTTAACGAAAACTTATAACAGACTTTGAGCAAAAGCTATCAGCGAAGGAAAAACAGCGTCTATTGTGTCATCATCTACTTTCACTTTGGGTCTGGTTGTGGGTAAAAAGATGGTAGAAATTCCAAGGTTTTTTCCAAACTGCATATCGCTTAGAGTATTGCCAATCATCAAAGCTTTTGTAAGATCAATTGTAGGTAAATCTTTTACAGCTTGAAGTCCCATTCCTGGATTTGGTTTGCGGCAAGGGCTGCTGCTCTCTACATCTTTGCAATAATAAATCGCATCTATTCTTCCTCCATTTAATTCAATTGTTTCCTTCATTTTATTATGCAGATAAATAAGATCTTCTTCTTTCGTCACACCTTTGCCAATCCCTCTTTGGTTGGTTACAACGACTATGTGTTTAAATTTTTTTGAAAAGATTGCCATCGCTTCCAATACACCTTCATAAAACTTAAACTCACTCCAAGTGTGGATATAATCGTTTTGTTTTTCGTAATTAATTACACCGTCTCTGTCCAAAAACAGGGTCCAATCAGTATCTATAGTCTTAAGGTTCAGCATTAAATTTTAATTTAATTTCTTCATTGGCTTTTTTAAAATCTTCGGGTATGCCAATGTCTATAAAGTAACCATTGTCTTCTACTCCTATCATGGTAAGGGAATATAAATACTTCTCCAGAAAATCTTTTTCAAACGAAAATTTTTCGTGGAGGTTTATCTCATTAAAAACAGAGCAGTTTATTAAATAGACTCCACCGTTTATTAAACCTTGGGTCATGTATTTCTTTTCTTGAAAGGCAGTGATTTTATTGTTTTCATTGATAGTAACAGCACCGTACCTATCAAAATGTTGCATAGGTTTTAATGCGAGTGTGCAGGCGCTGTTGTTTGCAATATGTTGTTCCCATAAGGCATTATTATTTGTCTCAAATAGAGTATCACCGTTTACAACCAATACATTTTCTTCTTCGCATAAATTAAGTGCAAGTTTTATAGCACCACCGGTTCCCAAGGGTTCATTTTCAACTGAAAATTTTACCTGTAAGTGAGGATAATTTACTTGTATATACTCTTCAATTATTTCGTGCATATAGCCGAGAGAGAGAACAAAGGAAGTTATTTTTTGTGCTGTTAAATGGGTTATCACACAATGTAAAAAAGGCTT
>JANXTN010000222.1 GCA_025352435.1 Ferruginibacter sp.
CAAACGCTCCACGCTTTTTGCGTGAAGGAGATCGTATGGAGTTTTCTGCAAAGATTGTAAATCTTACAGCCAATGAAATTACCGGCACTTCGCAATTGGAATTGCTGGATGCTGCGACCAATAAACCGGTAGATGGTTGGTTTAAAAATGTTTTTCCGCAGCAATATTTTACCGTATCGGCCGGGCAAAGTGTAGCAGTAAAATTTCCGATAGATATTCCGTTCAACTTTAATTCTGCCATGATTTACAGGCTTAAAGCAATTTCCTCCCCCTCGGTGGGAGGCCAGGAGGGGGCTACTTTTTCTGATGGTGAAGAAGCAGCCATTCCTGTTTTGACAAACAGAATGTTGGTAACAGAATCGTTGCCATTAAACATGCGCAACACAGATTCTAAAACTTTTAAGTTTGACAAATTATTGAACAGTGGTAGTAGTACAACGCTCAGCAACCATGCATTGGCTGTTGAATATACAAGCAACCCTGCATGGTATGCGGTGCAGGCTTTGCCGTATTTAATGGAGTATCCATACGAATGTGCAGAACAGACTTTCAGTAAATATTATGCAAATTCGCTGGCATCTTTTATCAGCAACTCATCACCCAAAATAAAAGAAGTTTTTGAGCGGTGGAAAATTACTGATACTGCTGCGTTAATGAGCAACCTGCAAAAAAATGAAGAGTTAAAAGCCGTATTGCTACAGGAAACGCCTTGGGTATTGGCTGCGCAAAATGAAACACAACAAAAGAAAAATATTGCATTATTGTTTGACATGGTTCTCCTTGCAGCAGAAAAAAACAAAACACTTGCAAAGCTCAAAGAGATGCAGAGTAGTAATGGCGGCTTCACCTGGTTTAAAGGCGGGAGAGATGATCGTTACATGACGCAGTACATTCTTACGGGAATTGGGCATCTAAGAAAATTAAAAGCAGTGCAGGGCAGCGACTATGAAAATCTGAAGCCAATTGTTGATAAAGCGTTACCTTATCTCGATGCACGTTTAAAAGACGAGTACGATAATCTGATAAAATACAAAGCAAAATTATCAGAGAATAATTTGAGCTACACCGCCATTCAATATTTGTACATGCGCAGCTTTTTTCCGGAAACAAACATCACAGCATCTGCAAAAACTGCAGTAGATTATTACAAAGCCCAGGCACAAAAATATTGGCTCAGTCAAAGTAAATACATGCAAGCAATGGCAGCATTGGCGCTGTATAGAAACAATGACAACAACACTGCCAAAGCCATTATTGAATCGTTGAAGCAGAATAGCATCAGCAGCGAAGAGATGGGTATGTACTGGAAAGATTTTACGAAGGGGGGATATTATTGGTACCAGGCCCCCATTGAAAGCCAGGCATTGATGATAGAAGCATTTACAGATATTGATAAAAATGTTGCCACCATAAACGATCTTAAAACATGGTTGCTCAAACAAAAGCAAACACAAAACTGGGGAACTACAAAAGCAACTGCAGAAGCCTGTTTTGCTATATTATTAACCCCTCAGGGAGGAAATTTTGGTCCATCGATATGGGATGAGGAAAGAGAAGTAAAGATTACAATGGGTAATATTATTTTTAACAGCAACGACGAAAAAATAAATTTACAAAATTCTAACGGCGCTCAAACTCCCCCCTTGGGGAGCGGGGGGGCTGGTTATTTTAAAAAGCGCATTGAAGGCGAAAAAGTAAAACCTGAGATGGGAAACATCACCGTTGAAATTAAGAGTTCTCAGAACCCCCCTTCGGGGGGCAGGGGGGCTTCTTGGGGCGCAGCATATTGGCAATACTTCGAAGACCTTGATAAAATAACTTCTTCAGAAACACCGCTTAAACTTGTGAAGAAATTATTCATAGAAAAGAATACTGATAAAGGTTTGGTATTGCAGTCCATAAAAGATGGTGATGAAATTAAAGTAGGCGATAAAATAAAAGTCCGCATCGAACTTCGTGCAGACAGAGACATGGAATACGTGCACATGAAAGATATGCGTGCAGCGTGCATGGAACCTACAAACGTAATCAGCCAATACAAATATCAGGGCGGGCTTGGCTATTACGAAAGCACCAAAGATGCAAGCACCAATTTCTTTTTTGGGTGGTTGCCAAAAGGCACATACGTTTTTGAATACCCAATGTTTGTGACGCACAGCGGTAATTTTAGCAACGGCATTACAACTATTCAATGCATGTATGCACCTGAGTTTACAAGCCACAGCGAAGGTGTAAGAGTGAGTGTAGCTCCTTAAATTATTGAAAAAAAATTACTGTCGGAAACCGTTGTATTTAATGCAGCGGTTTTTTATTTTGGGCGTACCCCGCCGAAAAGGCGGGTCGGGCTTTTCGCTGCAATCTTTTGTTCGTTCCTCACAAAAGGATTTCCGCTGCAATCCCTCACGCTTATACTACAAGTGGCTTTAGCAATGGCCATGTTTTCAAAAATCATTTATCTATTGCATCTGTAAAGTTCAAAAATGTTTAACTGCTGAAAGGCTGCGGTGGACGAAGCGATGTGCTTATGTGTATGCGTGTACGCCAGGGGCGGCATACGCATGCACATACGTACGGTAAAGCGTAGGAGACCGAACAAATGTTGCTCAAAGATCTTGTAGAAGAAAGTCCCAAACTTCAAAAATAATTACTCAGCGATACAAGATGCAGCCAACATCTTCATGTATTTAATCCCTTTTGTTTTGGCGAAATCTATATTTTTTTCAGGAATGCTGTCAGGATCATCAAAGTTTTCCAAAGCTTTTGTAATACTATCCTCCCGCAAAATGTGAAGCATTGGGTAAGGCGAACGATTGGTATAATTTGCAGGATCATTTTCATTGCTTCCTGCAAATAAATATTGAGGATGAAAACTTGCCAGCTGGTAAACCCCGTCATAGTCTTCTTTTGACAGTAAGCGTTCTCCTTTATCTACCAAATCTAAATATTGTAAAAAATCAGTGAAACCTCCCGAGAGAATAATAAAGGTTGTTTCAATATTTAGATTGGCATTTAAAAATTCAAATTCTTTCGCAAGGGTTGTCAAAGCAGTTTTAAAATCGAGGTTTTTTATTACCACATAGCGAACTGTCTTTTTAATTAATGCCTTAGCTGCAAAGGGGCAAAAGTTGCAACCTATCACAACATTTTTTATCCAGTTGGAAGTGTGGGTTATTTCTTTAGAGAGATGATCGGTCTCTGCTTCCTTTTTCATCTTTAAAATTAATCCTTTCAAATTTCATTTTTTCCTGTTGCTTTATTATTCTCCATTAATTTAATCTGGTAAAGTTTTTGACATCATTAATTCTTTTCTGTATAATTTTAAATTCTAAACTTTTAACCTATGGCTTTACACATGGTAGATGATCCTGATGGACAAGATGATTACGTTGATAACGGCGGCGGTGGCGGAGGAGGAAGAGGTGGTGGTGGCGGCTTTAATCTTGGGGGATTAATTGGTTTCTTGCCTTTAATAATGGGGCTGTTTGGTCGTGGAAGAAACTCGGGGGACAATAACAATGGCAATAGTGGCGGTGGTTGTGGTGGCAAGAGTTTGATAGTACTTTTGTTAATAGGCGTTGCAGCTTACTTTCTTTTTTTTAAGGGAGGATGCAATATGTTGAGCAACACCGGTGGTCAACAGGCAAGTGGTAAGTTTTCTCAAAGTGGTTATAACTTTGATGCAAACGAAACCAAAAAAGCACAGGTTTATGAAGGGCTTGAAGATGATAATTCAAAAAACCCTTTACCTGAAAGTGTTTCACTTTTAGCATTTGCACCTACAAGACAAAATCAGGGAAAACAAGGAAGTTGTGTAGCATGGAGCAGTACGTATGCGGCACGTACAATTTTAGAAGCTGCAAGCACAAGGCAAGACCCAAACAGTATAGCTTACAGTCCAGCATTTTTATATAATAATATTGCGATGGACAATTGCCAGGGTGCTTTCATACAAAAGGCAATGGAATTTATGCAAACAAAGGGCGCTGTGCCTTTTCAGGATTTTAAATATGATGAAAACGATTGTACCCGCCAAGCAAATGGTTCTATAGAACAGGAAGCATCCCAAAATAAAATTCATGGATTTCATCGTTTAACGGAAACCGACGATGTGAATGGAATAAACGTTCGTGCAGTGAAAGAACACTTAGCGAAAGATGCACCTGTGGTAATTGGGATGATGGTTGGTGGTACTTTTATGCAGGAAATGCTTGGGCAAAAAGTGTGGCATCCTCAGGGTTCAGATCAGGATATGACCGGCTTTGGTGGACATGCCATGTGTGTGATTGGTTATGATGACAGGATCGAAGGAGGTGCATTTCAGATTATGAATAGTTGGGGTCCTGAGTGGGGCGAAAACGGCGTTGCATTTGTGCGGTATGGCGATTTTAAAAATTTTGTTAGAGAGGCTTACGGACTTGATCCTTTACCTAAAAGAGGCGCCGCATTAAATGTTGCATTTGAATGTAATGTCGGTTTGTTTAATCCAGAAACCAGAACACAGGTTCCATTAAAATTATCAGCAGGGAATGTTTTTAAAACAGTTAGTCCAATAAAAAAAGGATCAAAATTTAAAATTGAATTTAAAAATGCTGTAGAGTGTTATGTATATATTTTTACTCCTGCAGATGATGCTACAAAAAGTGTTGTATTGTTTCCATACAAACCTATTCACTCACCCTACTGTGGTATTACCGGTTATAGATTATTTCCCCGCAAAGAATCTATACAGGCAGATCAGGTAGGTAATAAAGATGTAATGGGAGTGGTTGTAAGCAAGCAGCAGCTTGATTATAACACATTAAATGCAGCAATCAATGCCAGCACAAAAACTGATTTTGCATCCAAACTAAATGATGCTGTTGCGGCAAATGTAGTTACCAATGTTTCATTTGGGAGCGGTGCAAATGGAAGCATGTATTTTAAAAGTGGCGGAGATGCAAAGAGTGTTGTAGCTTGTATTGTAGAAATTGAAAAGCAATAATTGTTATAAAAATATTTTATGTAATTCCAATCATTAACTTGATTGGGATTTTTTATTTGTGTTTTTGGAGGAGCAACAGAAAATATTAATTGAGCATTAGTTTCCAACTATATACTTTTAGTTTTTTTATCCGCCGATTGGCAGACAAAAAAGCTAACTGTTTCTATCCGGGCTAGGCCCAACATTAAAACCTTTTTCGACTTTGCCAGCAACAAAAGGAACGCACTTAGATGATCCAGAAACTTTTGATGGGGTCATTTATTATTACTTTTATTGTAATAAAGTCAAGCATTTTTGTAGACTTCCTTTCCATTCAGGAATATCCAAATTAAAAGTATGAGCTATTTTAGTTGTATCTAAAACAGAATAAGAAGGTCTTGCCGCGGGGGTAGGAAATTGTGATGTAGTTATCGGATTTACAACGCATTTGCTATTTATCTGTGTTGCTATTTCTTTTGCAAAATCGTACCAGCTTATTTTTCCTTTATTTGAATAATGATAAATACCGGCAACGAAATTATTCGATTCGATGATCTTCATTATCACTTCCGCTAAGTCGGCAGCATAAGTAGGACAACCATATTGATCGCTTACAACTCCAATACTTTCTCGTTCTTTCATTAAACGAAGCATTGTTTTTACAAAGTTGTTTCCAAAACTACTGTATACCCATGCTGTGCGGATGATGATTATTTCTTCATTTTCCTGTAATGCAATTTGTTCTCCATTCAATTTTGTTTGTCCGTAAAAATTGACAGGATTTGTTAGATCATTTTCTGTATAAGGTTTTATACCCTTACCATCGAAAACATAGTCTGTAGAAATATGAATAAACTTCGAATGATAGATTTTACATGATCTCGCAAGAATACCAACAGCAGTTGCATTTACAGCAATGGCTGTTTCTTGTTCTATTTCCGCTTTATCTACAGCTGTGTATGCAGCGCAATTAATACAAACGTGGATTTGATTTTTTTTTAAAAAATCGTTTACGGCATTTTCGTCTGTGATAGAAAGTTCTTCTTTAGAAATCAAAAGGAAGTTATAAGAAGAATACTGTTTTTCAAGCACTTGAAACGCACGCCCAAGCTGTCCGTTGGCGCCGGTTACCAAAATAGTTTTGTTATCTGAGGAATCATCTTCCATTAAAATCGAAAATTATTTTTACAATTTTCAAAGGTCGGTTGAAATAAATCTTTTCCAGAAATAATTTCTTTACCCGCCTCTATCTGCCAGTCAATATTTAGAGAGGAGTCATTGTACGCCAAGCCAGCTTCGTTTTCTTTGTTATAAAACTCGTCACATTTATAAAACACCTCAGCAGATTTACTAAGTACAGAGTAGCCATGAGCAAATCCTTTTGGCACTAATAATTGCAAATGGTTTTCAGCTGATAATTCCTGCGAAAATACTTTACCAAAACTTGGTGAACCTTTTCTAAGGTCAACAACTACATCCAAAATTTTACCTGACAGAACCCTTATAAATTTTGTTTGTGCGTATGGATTAAGTTGGTAATGCAAGCCCCGGATAACGCCATACTCTGAACTTGCCTGATTATCCTGAACAAATTTTATATCAATCCCTTCAGCTTTGCACGTATTCTCATTATAGCTTTCGTAAAAGTAGCCACGGCTGTCATTAAAAACTTTTGGTTCAAAAATGAGCAGTCCCGGAAATTCGGTTTTGATAAATGACATTGGTTAGTGGTAATTTTATTTTGCACAATTTACACTAACTAAGCAATTAGAGAACACCCTCGTGTGGAATAATCGGAAATGCTTTATTTGGCTTCATACAACTTTTTAAAAAAGGAAATTGTCTCCACTAATCCATCTTCAAATCTTTTTGTAGGAGCGTAGCCTAATAATTCTTTCGCAAGGGTAATATCTGCCAAAGAATTTCTAATATCTCCGGCTCTTGGTTCTCTGTAGGTAGCTTCCCAATTGCTTTCTAGGCTTTCTTTACAAATTTTATATAGATAGTTAACAGAAAAATTTTCACCTACCGCAACATTATACACCTTATTTAAAGCGGCTGAATTTTGTGTAAGCATACCTTTTACATTTATTTGAACTGCGTTGTCAACAAAAGTAAAATCTCTTGTTTGTGCGCCGTCACCATTTATATAAACCGGCGTCTCTTTCATAATTCCTTTTACAAATAATGGAATTACTGCAGCATAAGCACCGTCGGGATCTTGTCTCGGACCAAAAATATTAAAATACCTAAAGCCCATAATTTTTAACCCATACACATCTGCAAAAATCTGTGCATATAATTCGTTGGTTTTTTTTGTAGCAGCATAAGGAGAAAGGCAATTGCCAATTTTCGATTCTACTTTTGGCAATGTAGGCTCATCC
>JANXTN010000223.1 GCA_025352435.1 Ferruginibacter sp.
ACTTAAACTGGCGAAAAAGGCATTTGATGAAAATACCATCAAGCTTTTATCAAACCATAAATTTTACACAACGTATTGTAAAGAAATTTTGAATGATGTGAAAAAAGACAACATTAAAAAAATAAAAACTGAAATAAGGACTGAAGAAAAGTTAAATCCTTCTCAACTGGAAATTACAGAAAAAGATGGAACCACTAAAGGAATGCAAACGATGCTGCGTCTTGCATCTTCTAACCACATCAAATTAAGTGAGATGGCAGATCATAAAGCGAATATTCTTATTTCTGTAAATGCTATAATTATATCAGTTATTCTTTCCCAATTAGTAAAAAAGTTAGATTCCAATCCATATCTCACTATACCCACCATTACATTTTTAACTTTTGCTGTAATAACAATTGTGATAGCTATTTTATCTACCAGGCCCAAACTAAACACAGGTACCTTTGAGCAGCAGGATATCATCAACAAAAAAACCAATCTTCTGTTCTTTGGTAATTTTCATAAAATGTCTTACCAGCAATATGAAGGTGCTATGCGCACAATGATGAAAGATTCAGATTATTTATACTCCTCCATAGTGAAGGATATATTTTATTTGGGTCAGGTGCTGGGGAAAAAATACAAATTGATTCGTCTTGCTTATAACATGTTTATGCTAGGCATCATTGTGTCCGTAATTGCTTTTAGTGTTGCAGCATTATTATATGGTGGTGCACCTACCGAAACTGTTATAAAAAATACCTACGGTTCTCCATTTTAAAATGTAGCAAATGTTGTTTAACAGAGATCTTATTTGGTTAACCTTTAATGACAGGGTGTTGGAGGAAGCTAAAGATCCTACTGTACCATTATATGAAAGACTCCGTTTTCTTTCAATATTTTCTTCAAACTTAGATGAGTTTTTTAGGGTGAGATATCCGGTTGTGGTAGCATTTTCTAAATTAAACAAGAAAATAATAAGGAAAGAATCTTTTTTAACAGAAGAAGATTTAACGGAGAAGATTCAAAACTTTATCAACCTGCAACTAAACCGTTTTGGAAATCTTTTAATAAACGATCTTATTCCATCACTGAAAGAGAAAGGCATTTTTTTTTATTACAGTAAACCACTTTTACCGCAACATATTGCGGAAGCCAAGCAAATCTTTTTATCAAGAGTACTTTCCTTTATACAACCTGTTTTTTTAAGTGCAGAGAGTGCCTATGATTTTTTACCGGAAAATAATCACCTGTATTTTATAGTTACATTGTCCAATCCTCATAATAATATGGTGAGTCATGTTTCTATAAATATTCCTTCCCATAAACTCAGCAGGTTTTTCGTATTGACTCCTATTGATGGAATGAATTATGTAGTTTTTATTGATGATGTTATCCGGGGAAACATTAATATTATTTTTCCTGGGCAAAATATTGAAAGTATTTACAGTATTAAGTTTAACAGAGATGCAGAAATAAACTTAGGAGATGAATATACTACCAATGTGCTGGAAAAAATTGAAAAGCAATTGACAAAAAGAGATGTAGGAGCACCTTCCCGTTTTCTATTTGAACATGGTATGCCATCTTACCTGCAGCTTTTTTTATCGACTTTTTTTAAGGCAGATATGAAAGATATGTTTGAAGGTGGCAGATATCATAACCTAAGCAATCTTTATAATTTTCCTTCTTTTGATAAAAATTTGTTTTACAAAAAACAGGAAGCCATCCATTATCCACCAATTGAAGGGGGAGATATTTTTGCAAATATTTCAGCTAAAGATATTTTACTACACTTGCCCTATCAATCATACATACCGGTACTTAGTTTTTTTAATCAGGCTGCTGTAGATGCAGATGTAAAAGAAATTTATATTACGCTTTACCGAGTAGCGGCTGAGTCTCACATAGTAAATGCAATGATAAGTGCTGCCAAAAACGGTAAAAAAGTGACCGCTTTTATAGAATTAAAAGCACGGTTTGATGAAGCAAATAATATAAAATGGAGCAGGGTAATGAAAGATGCCGGTGTAAGGATAATATATAGTGACCCTTCTATAAAAGTGCATTCAAAAATTGCTCTGGTAAAAAAAGAAGTGGCCGGAAAAAAATTATGTTATGCCGTTTTAAGTACAGGGAATTTTAATGAAACTACTGCATTGTTCTATACTGATCATGTTTTAATGACGGCGAAGGCTGAAGTATGTGAAGAGCTGGAAATACTTTTCGACTATCTTCAAAATAAAAAAAATCAGCCAAAAAAATCATTGGTTTTTAAAGAATTGATGGTGGCTCAATTTAATTTAATTGACCAGTTTGAAATGCTGATCAACAAAGAGATTGCAAAACATCAAAATGGATATGCTGCAAAAATCAGGATTAAAGTAAATAATTTAGAAGAACCTTATTTGATAAATTTATTGTACAAGGCAAGCGCAGCGGGTGTTTCTGTTGAGTTGATAGTAAGGAGTATTTGCTGCCTAATACCTGAACAGGAAAAAATAAGTGAAAACATTATTGTAAAAAGATTGGTTGATAAATATCTTGAGCATACAAGATTATTTGTTTTTGGTGCGGATGATAATGCTGTTGTGGTGATGGGTTCTGCTGATTTAATGACTAGAAACCTCAGACGTAGAATAGAAGTATGTATTGATGTTAAGGATCTACATTGTAAGCAGCAATTGATTCACTACTTTCAACTACAATGGCAGGACAATACCAAAACATCAAGAATTTTAAATAATGGAGAACAAGTGAGAGAGGAGACTATAGGCGTTGAACACAATGCACAAAACGACATTTATGATTACCTGAAAAAAATATCATGCTAAAATCTACATCCAAATTTTCAATATTTCAGGGAATAAAGAAGTACCGCATAAGGCGTGTTTTGTTTATTGCATTATTTTGGACAGGCATTGATTTTATTACCACTATTCTCAATCTTAATACCCCGGAAAATCATACAAAATCTATTTTAACAAGAGCAACACTTGTATTTTTAATGAGTGGTGTTATGGGATATCTTTTTGTTTATACATTAAGAAATGTTTTTAAAAATCGCCCTCTCCTTGTAAACTTTTTTGCTAAAACATTCATATTATTATTTGCGGCACTTGCCATGAATTTTCTGGCACACTTATCCAACAATTTGTTTGTAGAAAAACTAAGCCTTGGTAAAAGTCTTGCCGACTTTTACCAATATACCACAAGTCAGAACTGGCTTTTGAAAAGAACACTTTATTGGCTTGTTATATTTGCCATAACGCAGCTCTACTTAGAGATCAATGACAAATATGCCCCAGGCGTATTTCTTGATATTCTGGCAGGAAAATATATTACGCCTCGAAATGAAAACCGGATCATCATGTTTATTGATCTTAAAGATTCAACCCCAATTGCAGAAAAACTTGGGCATCAAAATAACTTTTTATTTATACGGGAATTCATATACGATTTATCATTGGCGCTCATAGAACACAATGGAATAATCTATCAGTATGTAGGAGATGAAATTGTGGTATCGTGGAAGTACAATAAAGAAAATATGAAGAACTGTTTAGCCTCAATCATAACAGGAAGAAAAAATATACAAAAACGCAGCGAACATTATCGCAGAGTATATAATATAATTCCCGAGTTTAGAATCGGCATACACTTAGGAGATGTTACAGTAGGGGAAATTGGAGTTATTAAAAAAGACCTTGCTATGAGTGGCGATACTATGAATACTACTGCCCGTATAAGAAGCGCCTGTAATGAACTAAACCAAAAGTTTATAGTCTCAAAAGATTTTGTTGAAAAAAGTAGCCTCAAAAGCTTTCAGATAGAAGATCTTGGTATTGTTGAATTAAAAGGTAAAGCGAGTGGTATTGAACTTTTTGCATTGAAAATTTGATTGGTTATAATTTTGTATTATCTTAAACTTTCGTTTAAAATTTTACAAACCTATGATCAAAACTTTATTAGCTACTTTTTTATTATGTGCATTTTTCAATCTTCAGGCACAAGTTAAAAAACCCCTTACTCATGCTGTGTACGATGGGTGGAAATCCGTCGGAGAAAGACTCATCAGCAACGATGGAAAATTTGTTGTGTACACAATTGTACCACAAGAAGGCGATGGTGTACTGGTGGTAAGTGATATTGAAACTGGAAGAAAAAAAGAATATGAAAGAGGGTATGCTCCTCAAATTTCACAGGATAACAAGTATGTTTTCTTTAAAATAAAACCCCGATATCAGGATACGAGGCAAGCTCGAATCAAGAAAAAAAAGCCGGAAGAAATGCCTAAAGATTCTTTGGGTATGATTACACTGAGTACAGAAAGTCTTACAAAAATCCCACTGATAAAATCTTTTAAAGCGCCTGAAAAAGGAAGTGGATGGGTCGCATACTTGGCGGAAAAGCCAATGCCGGATACCTTTTCCAAAAAAGGAATCCCTGATTCTATTAAAATAAAAATTGATGGCCTGGTAAAGGTTGCGGACTCGTTATTAAGAAGATCGCTTGATTCTGTAAAAGGCAAGGTGGAAAAAGCAGAAGTGATTCTGGCAACACAAAAAGCTGTAGAAGAAATTTATAAAAAAGCTAAAGATTTATTTTTAGATGCTGAGGGTGAAGAACCCGGTGCTGACAAATTGCAGGAAGGAACTGAACTCTCTGTAAAAAATTTGAATACAGGATCAGTTAAGAAATTTAATCAAGTTAATGAATACTTTTTTGATAAAAATGGTTCCCAACTTTTAATAAAAACTTTGAAAGCACCAAAGGATACGCTCAGCAAGGCTAATGTAATATTGTATAATTTGGTAGCAGATAAAACTGATACAATTCTGCAGGGTTTTAATGAGGCTAAAAATTTTGTTTTTGATGAGGAAGGACAACAACTTGCTTTTGTTGCGGAAAGAGACAGCACTGCCAAATCATTACAAAAATTTTATAAACTATGGTATTATAAAAATGGCCTTGATAGTGCAGTTATGCAGGCTGATAAAAATACCTCAGGCATTATTAAAGGGAACACGATCAGCGAAAATGCAGATTTAAAATTCAGTAAAGACGGAAAAAAACTGTTTTTTGGAACAGCAACTATCTTACCAGCCAAAGACACAACGCTTGTAGATTTTGAACTTGCACGCCTTGATGTGTGGACCTACAATGATGATTACCTGCAACCTCAACAACTTAAACAATTACCACAGGAACTTAAACGAAGCTTTACTGCTGTAATCGTACCAGGGCAAAATAATCTTGTACAACTCGGTGCAGATTCTTCCGAAACTGTTTCTTTAATAAATGAAGGTAATGCCGATTATGTTTTGGCACAGTCTACCAAAGGAAATAGAATAGCATCGCAGTGGGAGGGAAGGGCATTAACCAATGCTTACCTGATAAATGTAAAAACAGGAAAGAGTACATTAATTTCTAAAAATAATATTGGTAGGTTAATATCATCTCCAATGGGAAAATATATTTATTGGTATGATGCAGTGAAGCAAAATTACATGGCATACAATACTGCTACAGCCGCTATTAAAAACATATCTGAAAAGATTAAAACTCCTTTGTATGACACGGAAAATGATGTGCCAGATTATGCGGACGCTATTGGTGTTGCTGGGGTAACTGCAGACGATAAATACATTTTGCTTCAGGATGAATATGATATCTGGAAGGTAGACCCAAATGATGCGGAACTGCCGATTAATATTACAAATGGCTTTGGAAGAAAAAACAAAATAAAATTTGATTATGTAAATACCGATCCTGAAAAACGATTTATAAATTCTACAGAAACAGTCCTCTTAAGAAGTCAAAACAAACTAAACAAAAATGGTGGATTCTACAAGGTTAATGTGAATGAGGTAAAAGATCCGGTATTGTTAAATACAGGTGCACACTCTTTTTCAGCTCCTTTAAAAGCAAAAAACACTGATAAATATATTTTTGTACAATCAGACATAAATGCAGCTGAATTGTATGCAACAAAAGATTTTAAACAATTAAAAAAATTAACCGATGTTGCTGCTCAGCAAAAAGATTATAACTGGCTTTCTGCAGATTTAATGCGCTGGAAAATGTTTGACGGTAAAATGAGTGAAGGCCTGATTTTTAAACCTGAAAACTTTGACCCAACAAAAAAATATCCTGTAATATTATATTTCTATGAGCGCAATGCAGATCTGCTGTACAATTACAGAGCTCCGGCGCCAAGTGCATCCACAATCAATATTCCATACTTTGTAAGCAATGGTTATATAGTTTTCGATCCAAACATTTATTATAAAAAAGGTGAGCCTGGACAAAGTGCTTACAATAGTGTAGTAAGTGCCGCAAAAATGCTTGCAAAAATGCCATGGGTGGATAGTAGCAGAATGGCTATACAAGGACAAAGTTGGGGTGGTTACCAAGTGGCATATCTAGTAACAAAAACAAATATGTTTAGAGCAGCGGGAGCCGGTGCGCCCGTAGCTAATATGACGAGTGCGTATGGTGGAATAAGATGGGGAGTTGGGATTAACAGGCAATTTCAATATGAAAAAACACAGAGCAGGATTGGAGCCACACTTTGGCAAAGGCCGGATTTGTACATAAAAAATTCCCCGCTCTTTGCTGCCGATAAAATAAAAACCCCATTGTTGATAATGCACAATGATGCCGATGGTTCTGTGCCGTGGTATCAAGGAATTGAATTGTTTACAGCAATGAAAAGATTAGGCAAAAAAGTTTGGATGCTGGAGTACAATGGTGAAGACCATAACCTTGTTGAAAGAAAAAACCGAAAAGATTTATCTGTAA
The DNA here is from genome assembly GCA_025352435.1 of Ferruginibacter sp. Classification (GTDB taxonomy): domain Bacteria; phylum Bacteroidota; class Bacteroidia; order Chitinophagales; family Chitinophagaceae; genus Ferruginibacter. Next base: position 6,787 of record JANXTN010000223.1, read on the forward strand.
GATTGGGACAATTTTTTGATTATTATTTAAAAGATGCACCTGCTGCTGATTGGATAAAGAAAGGTGTTCCCGCTACGCAGAAAGGGATAAGCTGGGGTTTGGAAGTGAATTAAAAATTTTAACACAAAAGAAAAAGGGTCAAACTTGAATTTCCTTCAGCTTGACCCTTTTGCATTTTTTCTTTTTAAATTATTTTCCAAACAATCCTTTTATCGAATCAATAATT
>JANXTN010000281.1 GCA_025352435.1 Ferruginibacter sp.
GATGTAACACCACCCGTTACAAAAATAAATTTTGCCATTTGCTATTAGTATTGAGAATGTAGTATTGAGTATTTAAATTGTAATCTTATAATCAAAACCATATCTTTTATAAATGTTATGCTTTGTACAGACCAAATAAAATCATACACTAAAAATGAAAATGCTTCACATCTTGTGTCTTCTATCTAATATCTAAAAATCTTGTTTTGTATTACTGCGTTAGACCTTCGCTTGAAAATAGGATATCTAAAAATCTGGAGGTCGGGCAAAGATAAAAGAAATGTTTGGGAGCTGGAAATTATGAAAGCATAAAAGTAGGAAGTACTACAAATTTGGAAAGCATAATCGTGTGGGGCTGTGGGCAGAAGAGCAATGTTCGGCATTTGTCGCGGCTGTTTGCACTACTCCTCGTTACGCTACGCTGCACTGTGGGGTAGTGCTGCCCATCCGCCAGCCTTTGATCGATTTATCTTGCTTCAACATTTATCAAAGCAAAGTTCACCTGCGAGATAGAGCCAAAACCGAAGATTGCTACCTTCACAAATCTTTACTATAATTATATGAACACAAAAATCAAAACATGGCTTTGGCAGGCTCCAGTAGGCTTGGTATTGGTAGGTGCAGGTTTATCAATGGCCATTGACGCAGGAACCTGCAAAGCTAATGGGCAACAATGGTTTTGGTATGGCAGCTTTGCTCTGGTTGTTTTTAACTCAGGACTTTGTGTGTTTGGGGGTGCGGTAATAAAGAGAGTGAAAGATGAGATGAGAAAATAGGTGCTTAAAAATGTTACAAGGCAACGCTTCATTTCCTCTTCGGTTGGATTCAATGCTGATATTACATTGCGAAATAGGCTTAAACATTCAACTTCAATGAATATTTAAATTTGGAAACCAAACTCCTTTAAAAGTGACAACACCCATGTTAGGAATTACATGACCTTGATCCAATAAACGGACGTCAATATTTTCGATCACTTCGGTATTGTCGTCGGGAAGTTGATATAAACCTTGCCATTCTATTTTATTAACAGCGCTGGTGATAATTGTAATTCCTTCCTGTTTTGAATAGGCAGTTACTCCAAAATTACGAGGACCAAAACGATCTTCAGGAAATACAACAAACCAATACCTTGTTAGTTTCATAATGTGTTTGGAGTCCGGTACAAAATTTTTGCCTTAATTATTATCCTAAATTAACTAGAAATGATTTTAAGGCTGGTTTTGATAATTGAGCCGGGGCTAAAGCTAGATTTCAGCTTATGAACGGAGCCTAGGCACCTATAAAACGAGCTTACCAATTTATTAAATTCATAAGCTAATTCAAATGTTGTTGGTACGCCCCCGCTCATTTTCTGCGCTGCAATACACAACAACGGCTGACGGTGGGCTTCGGAATGTTATTTATTCCCAACATTGGCTAAAAATGAGGCTAATCAAATACGTTAGAATGCGACAACTAATTCTACATATACTGCCGTTTTCCAATTTATTAAATTTGTAAGTTTGGTCAAATGTTGTTGGTACGCCCTCGCTCATTTTCAGCGCTGCATAAACAACGGCGGACGGTGGACTTCGGAATTTTATATATGGGTATCAACATCGGCGAGAGTTATGAATCTAATAGGCAGGCAAAATCTCTGAACTGCAAGACAGCAGTTCTGTCCCTTAATTTGTGCAAATTTATTTTAGGATAAGACAGAAGGGTTAAGGAGTGATTTTTACTGCTCATCAAAAAAATCTTCATCTATTTGTTTTATTTCATAGATCGTTTTCACTTGAATTCCAACATTAAATTCATGCATAAGTGAGACTAATTTATTCCCATCGATACATATAATCTTATGATGTGCAGAGCGAGCTTTTACAATTGCTTTGTCGTCAAAGTCAGATGTAGTAACAAATACTCCTTTGTTGGTGTCCCCACTCATAGCACCAATAAAATTTCTGATATCTTTTTCTCTAACTTTTCCTTCGTTGAAACGTTTAGCTTGAATATAAATTTTATCAAGTCCAAGTTTATCTTCGTTTATTATACCATCAATACCACCATCGTTGGATTTTGATGTTTCTATAAATTCTC
>JANXTN010000313.1 GCA_025352435.1 Ferruginibacter sp.
TTATCCGCAGAAAAAATAAAATTTATAAACTCATAATTGTCCCTGTTTTTGTAGCCGTACACCATGCTCTTTGCATATTCCTGTTTTAAGGTATCCAGTAATTTATCATAACGGTTTACATCTCTTTGTATGGAGTAAATATTATTATCTAAAATCCGGAGATCTTTACCAATGTTTTCCAATACTCTTCCTTGTAAGTTTACCTTGTTTGTGAAGAGTGAAAGTGTAGTGAGATTTTGTTTTGTAACTTCCTTATTGCTGTTTAACAATTTTTGAGTTTCATCTATTTCTTTTTTTAACTGTAACCGTTGCTTCTCCAGTTCTTCTCTTGTTTGAGCAAAAGAATTAATTGTAAAGAAGCAGGTAAGGAAAAAAGAAATAATTGCTCTCAGCATAGTGTGGTATTTAGGAGAAAAATTCTGAAGAAAATCTTCATCAAAAAGGATAAAAGTAGTGATTAATTCTTTTTATAATTTTTGGGTACAGAAAAATTGACCGATAATTCTTTGTTAAACTCAAACTGCTTAAAGTTCATTCTCACATCAAGTTTGTTTTTTTCACTGGCAATTATTTGCCTGTATGTTGAAAATTTTACTTCATTTAAAGTAACATAGCTATCGTATGTAAAATCAGCTGTACGATTCCTTTCCATATTTACATCATCAAGTTTTGAATGCTTTAAAGTATTATCTGATGTTGAAATTGTAAGTAAATTTTTAAAATCTTTGGTTTTGGATGAAACCAATAAAATCTGTTCAAATTTTCTTACCATAGTGTTATTTTCATTATAGAAGATAGGATTACCAATTAATAAATTTTGAAGAGTTTGATAATCGAAGGGGATCTCAGTAATTTCCTGCAGGTAGTTTATAGATCTGTATTGTACTTCTTTCTGCTGTTTGTTTAAAAGTATAACACTGTCTTTAGTAATCAGCACTCTAAAAACTTCGATATTTAAAATAGAGGCTGAAACAGAAATCCATATCGCACTGTCTTTTATTATTCGAAGGTTAGCAACGAGGTCTGGCTTTTTTCCTTTACTGTCATCTATCTCCAGTTTTATTTTTGCAGAAAATGTTTTGAAGTTTATAACATTTTTTTTGATAATCTCTCTTGTGGAATTTACAAGATTTATAGAATCAATTTTTGATTTTGATTCAATCACATTGGCAGTATCTCTTGCAGCTATGGCTTTGGTAATAGTTCTTCCGGATTTACACTGTGTTAATGAAATAGAGAGTAAAACTAAACAGTTTAAAAAAAATAATTTCATAATAAAAATTTATACACCCGTGTGGCCAAAGCCACCTGCATTTCTTGTAGTTTCATCCAATTGCTGTACCAATATCAATGCTGCGTTTTCAACCTTGGCCACTACCATTTGTGCAATTCTGTCATTATTGTTTACGGTAAATGGTTGGTTACTTAAATTGATGAGCAGTACGTTTACTTCGCCTCTGTAATCACTGTCTATGGTACCTGGAGAATTTAAGCAGGTAATTCCGTTTTTTAAAGCAAGTCCACTTCTGGGCCTTACCTGTACTTCATACCCCTGCGGGATTTCTAAAAATATTCCTGTAGGAATAAGCCTACGTTCTAAAGGTGCTAATATAATTTTTTGCGGCAAATTTGCTCTTAGATCCATACCGGCAGAACCTGAAGTTGCGTAGCTGGGCAAATCATTATCGGAATTGTTTACTGTATTTATCTTAATAGTATTATCCATTCTTTTTCTTTTTTAATAGAACGGTTGCATTCGCAAACAGTCCTTCCTCTCTACCTGCAAAACCTAATTTTTCAGTAGTTGTGGCCTTAATAGAAATATTGCTTATTTCTGTGTTCAATATTTTTGAAATAGTCTCACGCATTTGTTCTGCATAGGGCATTATTTTAGGAAATTCCAGGCAAATGGTTGAATCTACATTAATAATCTTGTACCCATTTGCAGTAATAAGATCGTATGTTTTGCGAAGTAAAATTTTACTGTCTATATCTTTTAATGACTTGTCAGTATCTGGAAAATGCTTGCCAATATCTCCAAGTGCCAATGCACCTAACATCGCATCACAAATAGCATGTAATAAAACATCTGCATCGCTGTGGCCTAATGCACCTTTGTAATGAGGAATCTTTATACCCCCAATCCACAAATCTCTTCCTTCTACGAGTTTATGAAAGTCAATACCTATCCCTACCCTATGACCCATAGTATTATTTTGGCGCAAAGTTGCGTAAAACTTGTTGTAATAAAAAGACGTTCTACAAATGTAGAACGTCTTTTTAAATATTTTAAGAATCTATAACTATTTATCAATGTTAAACAACAAACTGAAACGAACAGTATTTGATAATGGGTTACGGCTGATACCTGAACCTGAAGGGAAAATATATGCAAGGTTTAAACCAATAACATTATATTTTAAACCCGCGCCGACAGTGGCATAACGACGGTTACCTTTTAATGGGCTTTCGTAGAAATAACCTGCACGGAAAGCGAATTGTTCCTTGTACCAGTATTCTGCACCAATAGAAGCAGTTACTTCACGAAGTTCTTCGGTACCACCACCCGGTGCATCACCAAAAGATTTCGCCCAACTACTAACAACGCCTTGCTTGCGGTAATTTGCGATACCGGCAGCAGAAGTATCAGGAGTGGGCACCAATAATTTATTAAGATCAACCGCAAAAGTTAATTTACTGTCAGCATCAAATACTTTAGTGTATGCACCTCCCAAACCAAGATTTGCAGGTATAAAATCTTTTTGAGTATTATCATCAGTATATGATATTTTAGAACCCAAGTTGCTTAAGGTGATACCATAGTTAAACCCTTCGCCATTCTCTTTGGTACCTGTGTGGAAGAAGTGGAGATCTGCAGCCACAGAACTACCTTTTTTATAGTTTACACCATTAAACGTTCCATTAGCTAGGTTAGAACTGATGTAGCGTACCCCAATTCCAAGACCTGATTTAGCACTAAGTTTTCTGGAATAACCGCCTTCAATTGTATACTCCCGAGGGCGATTACTGCCAAGCTCTTGTCCTGATTGGTCAGTAAACTGAATGTCACCCAAACTAAAATATCTTAATCCAAGCGACAACGCTTGGTTATCATCAAGCTTATAGTATCCTGCTAGAGAAGCTATATAAACGTCTTTTAGATTGAGATCATTCAACCATGGTGTATATGTAACACCTATGGATCCCTTTTCTTTAGCGAATGGCGTTTTACCTAAATTCCAAAAATTGGAATATGCATCGGCTCCCGTGGCAATACCAGTTTCACCCATACCGGTACTACGGGCATCTGGAGATATACGTAACATTGGTACAGCTGTAGTCACTACATTGTTAGTTTTGTCAGAGATAGACTGTGCATTTACTAAATGGGTACCACCTATAAAAAATACTACGGCGGCTAGCTTCAAAGTTGCTTGTTTCATGCGATTTTTTTGTCTTGGTTAGGTAGACGTGCCTCTATATGCTTTAATTTAAATGATAAATGAACCTAAGTATGTAATCTGCTAAGATATAAATTCTTGTTAAATAAAATCCAACTTATTAGTCAAAAGCCAAAATTAATTTGCTTATTAAGAATTGAAACTAATACAATTAAAATAAAACAAGGAAAGCGTTGTCATTTAACTCATTATTCTCCAAAAGATAATAGACAATTTCTTGGCTGAAAACGTTGCACTCATTCAAAAAATTGTTTAATTATCAAATAAAAAGCTAAAACTCAATAAGCTTCCTACTAATTAAAATGAATTTATTTATATTGCATTATATACTTTATTAATCAACAATAACCAGAAATTTTCTTCGTTTCATAATTTGTAAAACGATATCATATCATGTTAAAAACCTTATCCCTCAAATACTTTGCATTGGCTTTTATAGCAGCTTTATCATTAGGCGCATGTAAAAATGGAAGTATTTTAAAAAAGAAAAAAGGAACTTCGGACGCAACGGGTTGGAGTTATGACGATAAAAACATGGGCAATTTTCATGTTGCTAAAGTTAAATACCCCAAAGCCGGTCCAGGGTTAGTTTTTGTGCAGGGTGGATCTTTTGTAATGGGCGCAAAAGATGAAGATGTAATGGGCGACTGGAACAATGTTCCTCGTCGGGTAACTGTTCCATCTTTTTTTATAGATGAAACTGAAGTCGCAAATGTTCATTATCGTGAATATTTATATTGGCTTGATAATACTTTTAGCAGCGATACTGCGATTATGACAAAAGCCCTCCCAGATACTTTGGTATGGAGACAGGAACTTGCTTACAACGAACCTTACGTTGAATATTATTTTAGGTATCCTTCCTATAATTATTATCCGGTAGTGGGTGTGAACTGGCAGCAGGCTCATGATTTCTGTATATGGAGGTCAGACAGAGTGAATGAGCTCAACCTGGTGAAAAAAGGTTATCTGAAAAAGGATGCGATAAAAAAAGAGATGAAAGGTGGTGGTGCAGAAGGTTCATTTAATACTGATGCTTATTTGGTTAATCCAGAGTTAGTTCAAATGGCCAAAAGCAAGCCTAAGAAAAGTGATTTAAAAGATGTAAATGGAAAGCCGAGGGCAAGTGTAAAAATGGAAGATGGCATTTTAAATTTGGGCTACAGATTACCAACAGAAGCTGAATGGGAATATGCAGCGTATGGTTTATTAGACCAAAACCCAAATATTCGTAAAAAGGAAAAACAAAGTGGTGAGGAGAATCGTTTAAATCAACAGGTTTATTCCTGGTCTAAAAACCCTAATGGTTTAAGAGATAACCGCAGAGGTAGTTGGCAAGGGAAATTTTTGGCTAACTTTAAAAGAGGAAGCGGAGATAATATGGGTATTGCAGGAGGATTAAATGATCGTGCAGCTATTACAGGGCCTATTAAATCTTTTTATCCTAATGCTTTTGGTTTGTATAATATGAGTGGAAATGTGAGTGAGTGGGTAGGAGACGTATACAGACCCTTAACTTCTCTAGACGCTCAGGATTTCAATTATTTTCGGGGTAATAAATTTACAAAATTATTTAAGAATAGTTCCGGCGAATATGAAAGAGATAGTTTAGGTCATTTAAAAAGACAAGACATATCTGATGATGATGTGAAGAACAGAGCAAATTATCAAAAAAACAATGTTATTAATTACCTGGATGGCGATACTATGAGTCAGGTGTTTTACGGTTATGGTGTAACATCATTAATTAATGACCAATCTAGAGTAATTAAAGGTGGTAGCTGGAATGACAGAGCTTATTGGCTTTCACCCGGTACACGTCGTTTTATGCAGGAAGATCAATCATCGAGTACTGTTGGATTTAGGTGTGCCCAAACCTATCTTGGTCCGCCTGAAGGACCGGGTTTTAAAGATGGTAACAACTTCCCATCTAGAAAACAAAATTCAAGAAAAGGAAGAAAAAGATAACACAAAAAACCCTTCAACAACTGAAGGGTTTTTTATTATTCATAGGTATTACCTTACTATTTTTGTAGGATGAGTATTGAAGAATTATATAGTATATTTCTTAAGCATCCCATTGTAGAAACAGATACTAGAAAAATAAAACAGGATAGTATTTTCTTTGCGTTGAAAGGAGCAAATTTTAATGGTAATAATTATGTAGAGCAAGCGCTAACAACAGGGGCAGCATTTTGCATTTGCGATGAGCCTACAGATTTTTCAGACAACAGAATAATCTTGGTAGAAGATGTATTGGTTACTCTGCAACAATTAGCTAAGTATCATCGCCAACAATTTACAATTCCATTTATTGCTATTACCGGTAGCAATGGTAAAACCACTACCAAAGAATTGATACATGAAGTGCTAAGCAGTACTTATAAATGCTATACAACAAAAGGAAATTTAAATAACCATATTGGAATTCCACTCACGATCCTTGCCGTAAAAAAAGATGCTGAAATTGCTGTAATTGAAATGGGAGCAAACCATCAAAAGGAAATAGAAGGTTATTGTTTGTACACAATGCCTACACATGGCTTGATAACGAACTGCGGCAAAGCGCATTTAGAAGGATTCGGTGGTGAAGAAGGAATAAAGAAAGGCAAAGGTGAACTGTATGATTACATTTTAAAAACCGATGGCACCATATTTATAAATAATGATTATGGGTATCTGCAGGAAATGAGTGTGCAAATAAAAAATAAAATTAGCTATGGAACAGCGGATGCAACATATGTGGGCGAAGCAAATAAGAGTGGACAATTCCTTGAAGTAGTAATAAAAAAAGGCGAAAATATTGAAACTATACAAACACAACTGGCGGGTAATTACAACCTTCCAAATGTAATGAGTGCTGCTTGTATTGGAAAATACTTTGGTGTTGCGGATGCAAAAATTAAAAGTGCTTTAGAAAACTATACACCTACAAACAGCAGATCGCAAATAATTAAAAAAGATACCAATACAATTTTATTGGATGCTTATAATGCTAACCCAAGCAGCATGAAAGTAGCTATTGAAAATTTTGCTGCAATGGAAGGCGAAAATAAAATTGTTATTCTTGGAGGTATGATGGAGTTGGGAGAAGAAAGCATTAAAGAGCATTCAGATTTAATAAAAATGCTTGGCAATTATGCATGGAAGCAGGTTGTGATTGCCGGGAAGGACTTTACCAATTTACCATCGTCTATTTTGCACTTTAATGATGCTACAGAAATAGCAGCCTGGTTCAAAAAACAGCAATTTAAAAACGCCACTATTCTTATAAAAGGATCTCGCAGCATGGCTATGGAAAAAGTATTGGAATAATTTTTACATTGATGGCATAAAAGTTCCAACTATTACTTACAACTTCCAAAAGCCAAATTAAACAAACCCGCTGGGTTATACCAATACTTAATTGATTAAAAAAGATTACGATGAAAGTAAAAATGATTTACCTGTTTGTAATTTCGATTTGTTTGTGTAAAAATATCTTTGCCCAAAAAGAAGATTTGGTAAAATATGTAAATCCATTGATGGGAACTTTCTCTAAACCTGATTTATCTAATGGCAATACTTACCCCGCCATTAGTACACCTTGGGCTATGAATATGTGGACGCCTCAGACCAACAAAAATGGCGATGGCTGGCAATACCAATACACTGCGGAAAAAATAAGGGGATTTAAACAGACGCACCAGCCCAGCCCGTGGATGAATGATTACGGCGTTTTTTCTATAATGCCGGTAAGCGGAAAACTGAAATTTAAAGAGAATGAAAGAGAAAGCTGGTTCTCTCATAAATCAGAAATTTCGCAGCCGGATTATTACAGTGTGTACCTGGCAGATTATAATATTACAGCAGAAATTACCCCAACCGAAAGAGCAGCCGTTATGAAATTTAGCTTTGGTAATGTTGATAGTGCATTTGTGGTGGTAGATGCTTTTAACAGAGGAAGCTTTATAAAAATAATACCCGAAGAAAATAAGATCATTGGTTACAGTACAAGATACGCAAGAGGTAAAATGCAAAATTTTGCAAACTACTTCGTCATTACTTTCAACGCTGCATTTTCATTTAGAAAAGTATGGCAGAAAGATGAGTTGCTTGATAGCCTGGAAACGAAAGGCGACCATGCCGGAGCTGTACTCGGTTTTGATATTACAAAGAGAGGCCAACAGATAATCGCAAAAGTGGCTTCATCATTTATAAGTATAGAACAGGCAGAACTTAATTTAAAAAGAGAAGTAGGTTACAAAACTTTTGAAACAGTTCAAAAAGAAACACACAAACTTTGGAATGATGTTTTATCATAATCAACCGTAGAAGGCGGCACAGAAGAACAGAAGAAAATATTTTATTCCTGCCTCTATCGGGCA
>JANXTN010000373.1 GCA_025352435.1 Ferruginibacter sp.
CAGCTGCTTAACACATTTAACTTCAACAATAATTTTATCAAAAACAACCATGTCTGCATAAAATTTATGAGGAAGTAAAACTTCTTTATAGTAAACTGCATACTCTTTTTCTCTTTCATAATATATCTCGTTTTGCGAAAGTTCAAATTCCAAGGCGTCTTTATAAACGATTTCAGAAAATCCATGTCCGAGTTGATTATGTACTTCCATACATAAGCCAATTATAAAATAAGATTCATCTTGGTAAATCAAATCGCTCATAATTCTGCACCACTCTTTTTATCTGTGCCCATCCGTGCATCCGTGGCAACAAGATATTTTAAAATTTCCGCAGCCCCATCTTTCCCTGCCTGCACGGCATCCACCACTTCTTTACCACCGTTTACACAATCCCCGCCGGCAAACACACCAGTGATATTTGTTATTCCTTTATCGCTGACCGAAAGTTTACCATTTTTATTTATCAGATCATTATTGTTTACGAGTTCTTCAAAAGGCATTTGCCCCGTGGCTTTAATAACCATATCTGCCTCTAAAATAAATTCTTCTTCTGTTTCAACGGGTGATCTCCTGCCGCTTGCATCCGTTTCGCCTAATTTCATCAGAGAAACCTTTAACCCTGCTACTTTACCTGCACCATGCAATATTTCTTTCGGCGCAGCAAGCCATACAATTTTACAGCCATCAAGTTTTGCAATTTTTAATTCTACTTCAGTAGACGGCATTTCATCTTGTGTTCGCCGGTACAAAATTGTTACTTCTTCTGCACCCAATCTTTTTGCCTGTGTGGCAGCATCAATAGCCGTCATACCCATTCCTATAACAGCAACTTTATTACCTACCGCTACATTGCTGTAACCTTTGTTTCTTATTTCATAAATAAAATTGATCGCATCAACCACACCTGTTAAATCTTCTCCGGGAATTTGTAGTTGGCGTGCAAGTCCGACACCGAATGCTAAATAAACTGCATCGTAATTATTTTGTAGTTCTGAAAGTTCAATATTTCTCCCAAGTTCTTGTTCATATTTTATATTGATACCGCCAATGGATAAAATATAATCAACTTCATCTTTGCAAAATTGTGGCGTTACTTTATAAGCTGCAATGCCGTAAGTCATCAATCCTCCCCCCTCATTTTCTCTTTCATAAATGGTTACATCTACTCCTTCACGACTCAGCATGTGTGCGCAACTCAAGCCCGCAGGCCCGGCGCCAATAATGGCAACTTTTTTGCCAAAAGATTCTTTTCTGGTAAATAATTTCCATTTATGTTGAAGCGCTTTTTCGGTGCTGTAGCGTTGCAATTTTGCAATAGCAATCGGCTCTTCTTCCATAAAATTAAACACGCATGCACCTTCGCATAATTTTTCTACGGGACAAACTTTACTACAACCTGCACCCATAATATTTGATACCAAAATTGTATGCGCACTGCCTTTTAAATTTTCTGTTGTAATCTGCCTTATAAATTTTGGCACATCAATATTTGTGGGACAACTTTTCATACAAGGCGCATCGTAACAAAATAGACAGCGGTTTGCTTCTACCAATGCTGCATCAGCGGTTTCAAAAGCCGGATGAAGATCAGAAAAATTTTGAGCATATTGCTCTGCAGAAAGCCTGTTCGATTGTATTGACATTTAGAGTTTTTTAGATTAATTAATTAAGTTCAATTTGAATGACAATGGACGATAGACCACTGACGACTGAATACGGCAACCACATTTCACATTCAAAACTTCACAATTGACAATTCCCAACCTCACCATTCACAACTTCACAATTTCCACATAAGTTTCCGGTCTTCTGTCTCGAAAAAACTGCCACTTGCTTCTTACTTCTTCTATTAAATCCAAATCAAATTCTGCTATGAGTAATTCATCATTGTTTTCGGATGCTTGTGCAAATATTTGTCCCAATGGATTTACAAAATAAGAAGTGCCGTAAAACTTTCCAAGATTCCATGGGGATTCTGTGCCAACCCTGTTTATGCATCCCATAAAATATCCATTGGCTACTGCATGTGCCGGCTGCTCAAGTTTCCATAAATATTGAGATTGACCAACAGT
>JANXTN010000012.1 GCA_025352435.1 Ferruginibacter sp.
GATGAGAAATCACTTGTGCAAACAATTGTAGATACCCGTGCAGAATTTGCAAATGCACAGAGTGATTTTGAAATAGATTTTTGTGATGTAAAAGGACAGGAAAATATAAAACGAGCATTGGAAATTGCTGCAGCAGGCGGCCACAACGCAATATTAATAGGGCCTCCGGGTGCTGGTAAAACAATGCTGGCAAAAAGATTGCCTACTATTTTACCTCCCCTTAGTTTGCACGAAGCATTAGAAACAACAAAAATACACAGTGTTGCAGGCAAGCTTCCGGAGAATGCAACGATCGTAAGTAAGCGCCCGTTTCGGAGTCCGCATCATACAATTTCGGACGTTGCGTTGGTCGGTGGTGGTGGCAATCCACAGCCGGGTGAAATTTCACTAGCACACAATGGTGTTCTTTTTTTAGATGAATTACCGGAGTTTAAAAGAACGGTTTTAGAAGTTATGCGTCAGCCAATGGAAGAAAGAAAAGTAACCATCAGCCGTGCAAAAGTTGCATTGGATTTTCCTGCAAGTTTTATGTTGATTGCTTCTATGAACCCCTGCCCTTGCGGCTATTTTAATCATCCTGATAGAGAATGTACTTGCGGACCCGGCATCGTTCAAAGATATTTAAATAAAATATCGGGGCCTTTGTTAGATAGAATAGATCTGCATGTTGAAGTTACACCCGTCGCATTTAGCGAAATGCAATCAGCAAAAGAATTTGAAAAAAGTGAAGCAATTCGTGCGAGGGTAATTGCCGCAAGAGAAATACAGGCAACTCGTTACAAAGAAAATATCGGTGTTTACGCAAACGCACAGATCAGCAGCAAAACATTAAAAGAAGTTTGTGTTATCTCCACCGCAGGTGCTAATTTATTAAAGATTGCCATGGAGAAATTAAACCTTTCTGCAAGAGCGTACGATCGTATTTTAAAAGTAAGCCGCACCATTGCTGACCTTGCTGCATCTCCCGACATTAAACCTGAACATCTTGCAGAAGCAATACAGTATAGGAGTTTAGACAGAGAAGGCTGGGGCGGATAAGGGGATTTTAGATTGGCGATTTTAGATTTAAGATTATTTTAGAGCTTCTTCAGAAACATTTGGTAAAGCATGTTCTTTTCTTTTTTTTCTTAATGACCATATCTCTCCTTTGTCTCGTGTTGGTACCTGATCCCCAATTAGTTTACCCCAAGGTTTCATATCCGGTAGTCTGTCAAAAATTATTTTTAAGATGGCCAGAAAAGGAATTGACAAAAACATACCTGCCACACCCCACAACGCACCACCTAGTAATACTACCACTACAGAAAAGAACGCATTAATTTTCACTCTGGATGATACAAGAAAGGGAACCAGAAAGTGATTATCGATAAATTGTATTGCACCATATGCAGCCAGTATTAGTAACTGAGTCGTAAAACCATCTTTGGTAACTGATGCAATGATGATTGGTAATAAAATCGCAATTATACCTCCAATGTAAGGAAGCATGTTTAACAAAGCACCTAATACTCCCAACAATACCGCATACTGAACACCTAAAATAAGTAATGCAACGGTATTCAGAACAGCAACCACGAGCGCTTCAAGTAAAAGTCCAACCATATAACTTTGTATAGCAGCCTTGGTTTCAGTCATTACATCAGAAACCTTTTCCGAATTTTCTTCTGCAAAAATTTCATGAAAAAAGTTGACGATTAATTTTTTATAAAACAAAAGGAAAAATACATAAACCGGAACTAAAAATATAAGTCCTAATGTTCCCAAAAAACCACCCAATGCGCTACCGAAAAAAGACTTACTTCCATTTAGTGCATCGCTGATAACTTTTTGTTGTTTAACTACTGGCACATTAAATTTAGTTGCTATCCAATTATGCAAAGTCATTAAATGCTCGTTGAATTTTGCTTTCAGCACCGGAAGATTATCCCCAAAATTCATTACCTGAGAACTGATAAAATAAATAATTCCGCCTACAATAACCATTGCCAGTAAAAGTGATATCGCAATAGCCAGTATTCGTTTAACGCCAAGTCGTTGCAATTTTCCAACAAGCGGATTCAATAAAATGGCAATAATAAGTGCAAAAGCAATCGGAGCCAGTATACTTTTCAAAGTAAACAAAGCAAATGTGATAAGCATTAGCCCGAAAATAATCACTGTGCTTTTAAGGTAAAAAGGATATTGCTTTGTAGAAATGTTCATGAAGCAGGTTTGAAAGTATAATAAATTAATTTTTTCAAGTTATTGAACGTACAACATAAATGCCAAATAAGCAACCAATGTAAAACTATTCATTTAACATTCATGCCTTTCAGTCATTTTTTACGAAGTTGCATTCAATTTGATGTTGCAACAAGAACATTTCTGCATTAACCATAACTAATACGATGAAATTATTATTAAAATACCTTCAGCCTTACAGAGGGCTTATGATTTTTACTCTTTTATTAGCTGCTATTAATATCAGCTTTTCTTTGATAGATCCAATCATTCTGGGCAAGCTGGTAAACCTTGCTGGTGCGCATCAAAAGCCGGGTAGCGCTATGAGTAGCCACGATTTTTTCTTTTCATTTTCAAAACCATATTATGGTGTAGCGGCATTGTTGCTGGCTTCTATAACCGTAGCAATGGTAAGCAGAATAGCAAAAGCATTTCAGGATTATTTTTTGACAACCATTACACAAAAATTTGGTGCTACTGTGTTTACTGATGGGTTGCAACATGCTATGAAACTTCCTTATCAGGATTTTGAAGACCAGCGCAGCGGGGAAACACTAAGCATACTTTCGAAAGTTAGAATAGATACAGAAAAATTTATTGCAGCTTTTATAAATATTCTTTTCCCCGTTGTGGTAGGAATTATTATTGTGGCAGTTTATTCTACCAGAATTGATGCAAAACTTCCGTTCATCTATTTTGGCGGCATTATTCTCTTGATTGTAATCACAAATTTGTTAAGCAAAAAAATAAAATCAATACAAAAAAGAATTGTAGCGGAAACAACATCTCTTGCAGGTGCCACAACGGAATCATTAAGAAATATTGAATTAGTAAAAAGTCTCGGACTTACAGGGCAGGAAGTAAAAAGATTAAATAAAAATACTTTTAAAATTTTAGGTCTGGAACTGAACAAAGTAAAACGTACTCGAACAATCAGTTTTATACAGGGCACGTTTGTAAACACTTTGCGGCAGGTAATATTATTTATGTTGATGTACTTGATTTTTAAAAATGATATGAACGCTGGTCAACTGGTGACGATGCAGGTATTTTCATTTTTTGTTTTTGGACCATTGCAGGAAATCGGGAATATAATTGTCTCATACAGAGAAGCCGAAGCCTCATTAAATAATTTTGATGCATTGATGATGAAAGCGCCGGAACCAACTGCTGAAAATCCTACACATATAGGCTTTATTAACTCTTTACATTTTGATCATGTTGGTTTTAAACACCAAACCGCGTCGGTAAAGGCAATTGATGACATTAGTTTTACCGCAACTATTGGTGAAACAATTGCATTCGTTGGGCCATCAGGTAGTGGTAAATCCACCTTAATGAAATTGTTGGTGGGCCTTTACAGACCACAGGATGGAAGAATTTTGTACAATGGTATTGAAGAAAAAAATATAAGTTTTGAAGACCTACGCAGCCAGGTGGGTTTTGTAACACAGGATACAAATTTGTTTAGCGGCAGCATAAGAGAAAATTTGTCTTTTGTAAACCCAAGTGCTACCGAGGAAGAAATGAACGAAGTACTCGTAAAAGCGAGTGCCACCAATCTTTTAGCAAAAGCTGAAAAAGGTTTAGATACGATGTTGGGAGAAGGCGGCTTAAAATTATCCGGTGGAGAAAAACAAAGAATATCCATTGCACGTGCATTGATACGCAAACCAAAACTGCTCATTTTTGATGAGGCAACTTCCGCATTGGATTCTCTTACAGAAGAAGAAATAACAGATACCATCAGGGATATTTCAGCATTAAAAGAACAGATAACAATTTTGATAGCTCACAGGCTGAGTACGATTATGCATGCAGATAGAATTTATGTTTTGGAAAAAGGTGAAGTGGTAGAAACAGGAACGCATGAGTCTTTATTGGAAGAAAAAGGTTTGTATTATGCCATGTGGCGCCAGCAGATTGGTGAAAGAAAAAAACTAACAGCAAAAGTTTAAGTAATGGATATAATAAACCTTGTAGGAGCAGCAGGCGGCATTGTTTCCTCCATAACTTTTTTACCACAGTTAATAAAAATATGGGAAACCAAATCAGCAAAAGATTTGAGTATGGTCACCTTGATGTTTCTTGTTTTAAATGTTTCGTTGTGGTTGCTTTATGGCATACTTACTAATCTATACCCCATCATCATCACAAATGGCCTTGTTCTTTCAATGGTTTTTATAATGGTTTATTTTAAACTCACTTTTAAGGAACAATAAAATGGGAACAGAAACTTCTCCACCCAAACCAAATGGATTGTGGAGCATGCTTACAATGAAATGCCCAAGGTGTAGGCGTGGAGAAATGTTTTCTAATAACAGTGCTTACAGAAAATTGTCATTGAAAAATATTTTTGCCATGCCTGATAATTGTCCTGAATGTGGCCAAAAATATGATATGGAACCCGGCTTTTGGTATGGTACAAGTTATGTGAGTTATGCGCTTACCGTTGCATTATCGGTAGCAACATTTGTGGCGTGGGTAGTATTAATTGGTGTTTCAGTAAGAGAAGGGGATACCAGAATTTTTTGGTGGCTTGGTATCAATGCAGTCATTTTAATTGTTGCCCAACCATGGCTCATGCGCATAAGCAGGGTGCTTTATATTCGCTTTTTTGTGAGTTATGATAAGGATTATAAAAAGACAAGGCCAAAGGAATTTGAGTAGTGAATTGTGAAATGTGAATGGTCAATAGCCTACGATTATTTTAATTAATATCCAGCTTCATTATCACAGGATTTACATTATTCTTTTATAAAATCCTGTCACTCGTAATACGTAATTTTTTTATGCTTTCTTCAAATTAAGAACTAACGGTACATTCACTTTCACACTAAAATTTCTTCCCATATTAAATACACCGTTTCGACCTGTAACCAAATTTTGAGGAGCATATTTCAATCTACTTAAATGGCTTTGGTAAGCAATATCAGTTATATTATTTGCAGAGAAATTTATTACAAATAATGTCTTTCCTTTTTTACTCAACACATCAGTTCCAATACCTGCATTAAACAGAGTATAGCCCGGCGTTTGAGTCTCTGTATCAAATGCAGTGAATGCATGTGTTTGTCTAAATGTGTTATCCATTTCCAGTTTCACATATAAGTTGCCAAGTGTTTTTCCAGTCTTTTTAAAATCTCCTCTTAACTCAGTAAGCAATTTGGTTGCAGGAATAAATGGCAGGTTTCTGCTGCCTTCAATTTCTTCCTTTAATACTCCCCTCACAAACGAAAATGTATTTTGAAAATGTAACCAATCGATAGGGTGTGGATGTATATCCAGTGTAGCTTCTATGCCTGCAAGTAAAGCTTTTCTTTGTTCAAACTTAAATGCTGCAAGATCTTCACCATTAGCATGTATGGTTGAATCGCCGCCTGTTACAGCTTTTAGCTTTCTGTAAAAAATAAAATTGCTGAAGGAATTTACATATCCTGCAAGATTAAAAGAAACATGTTGGCTATTCAATTCCACAGAAGCATCGGCCTGAGTACTTACTTCACTTTTCAAATTTGCATTGCCATATTCATAGCGTATGGTTCCTTCATGTGCCCCATTACTCGCAAGCTCAGGAATACTCGGAGCTCTAAACGCCCGGGCAATATTTAGTTTAAGGTTCACATTTTTGCTTGCCTCATAAGTAAGCCCTGCACTACCGGAAAAGTTTTTAAAATCTTTCTTAAATCCGCTTCCTTTAACCGCACCATTATCATCAATCAAAGCCGCTGTGGTAATATTTCTTACGTCAAACCTTGCGCCGCCGCTGATATTAAGTTTGTTTATTTCTTTTTCTGCAAAGCCATAAAAACCAAAATCGTTAAGGGTATAGTTCGGAATCAATTGTCTGCTTCCTTTATTTAAATTTTTTTGATCCATACCATTTACACCTATAGACGGCTTCCATCCATTGCTTTCTTTTAGGTGAAACTGTGCTGCATAAGTGGTGGTTTTTAAATCAAAAAATAACCCTTGCCGAGAAGGTTTATCTATATCGCCAAACTCTTCCCGCCTGTTTTGCTGATAGCCAACATTGAGTGAAAGATTATTATTGCCTATTTTAAAATTATTATCCGTGGCTATTTTAAAATGACGAATATGTTGATAAGGAATTGATGGATTTGTACTTCTAAAATCTGCATCAGTGGCTTCTGTTTCATTTCCACCAGGCAGCATTTTAATAAACTTTCCTTCAGCATTTCTGGCTCCCTCTATTAAGCCTGTTTTTAAATTGAAACTGCTTAGAAGTAAATGACTAAAACCCCAGGCACCATTATAACCTACGTATCCGCCGGCGTTTTGCTCATTAAATTTTGAATTAAAAACATACCCGTCAT
The DNA here is from genome assembly GCA_025352435.1 of Ferruginibacter sp. GTDB lineage: Bacteria > Bacteroidota > Bacteroidia > Chitinophagales > Chitinophagaceae > Ferruginibacter. Next base: position 6,558 of record JANXTN010000012.1, read on the forward strand.
ATTTATTTTTATAATCTGCTGCTGCTTTATTTGTAGCATAAACATTCCAGTTAAAGCCATTTATATTTCCTGCTACATTTCCATATAAACTTCTTAGTCGGTTATTTGTCTGATAATTAGAACCCACATTTGCTTTAATCGTGTTTATTGCAGTGGGCACATTTGTAATGATATTTATTACACCACCCATTGCATCACTACCATACACTAACGATGCCGGACCTTTTAAAATTTCTATTTTATTTACACTCGCTTCGTCTATTTCTATGCCATGCTCATCACCCCACTGCTGCCCTTCCTGACGAACGCCATCATTTAATGTGAGCACACGGTTATACCCCAACCCACGAATAACAGGTTTTGAAATTGCCGGTCCCGTCGCTATGGATGACACACCTGCTTTTCTAGTGATAGCATCAATTACATTTGTGGAAGTGGTTTGTTGCAACTCTTCTTTCCTCATAACCGCCACCTGAAAAGGAACTTTTTTTAATTGCGATGCACGAGAAACTCCAGTTACAATCACGGCATTATTTTCTACCACCGCTTCAGTTAATGAAATATCTTTTTTTGTATCTCCTTTAATAATTACTTGCTCTGCTTTAGTATTAAAACCTACATGCGAAAATTCTACAAGGTGATTTCCTTCAGAAATATTTCCAATAAAAAACTCTCCTGCTAGATTAGTAGTAGTTCCTGTTCTTGTATCAGATATATATACAGACACACCGCTTAATGGTTTGCCAGTAACTGCGTCCATTACTTTACCTGAAAAACTACCCTTTAATTTATGAGCTGGTTTTGCAGCAAAAAGGGTAAATGTGTTTAATAAAAAGAAAAGAAAAAATATTTTTTTCATCTGTGGATTTTTTGAAACTAGGTTGCAAATATACAAAAGCAACGGTTTTTTATAAATGTATTTTTCTTTTTTAACACATACATTAGTCTTATGAAAACGCTGAAAATTTGACTTTATTCCCTGACAAATTTTTACAAAATAATGAAAATATTTCATTCACTTAGTTCAAAAAATGCGGTGGCATAGAAATTGAAAATGTTTTAGTAATTATTTTTTAACCAATTTTAAAAATTACGATTATGACAATGTTAAGAAAAAATGGAAACTACGTTAATCAGTTCCCAACCTTTTTTGATGATTTCCTAAACAGAGATATTTTTAATTGGGGATCACAAAATTTTTCAAACACCAACTCCACCATTCCTGCGGTAAACATTAAAGAAACAAACGATGAATATGTGGTAGAAGTAGCGGCACCGGGTATGACCAAAAAAGACTTTAGTGTACAACTGGTCGGCAATAACCTAACCATCACTTCACAAAAAGAAAATGAAGTAATGAACGATGAAAATGTAAAATACAGAAGCCGTGAATTTAGTTACCAATCATTTTTAAGAACATTTACTTTACAAAATGATGTTGTAGATACTGAGAACATTCAGGCAAAATATGAAGATGGGTTATTGCATTTTTTAATTCCTAAAAAAGAACATGCAAAACAAAAACAACCACGGTTAATTGAAATAGCCTAATCAGTTTTTTAGTAAATAAAAAAAGCCACCGAGTAAAATCGGTGGCTTTTTTCATCCCTATCCTGCGAAGGGTTTTAGGGGGGCTTTAATCTATATTTTCTATAATCCCCGCAATCCCCTGTCCGCCGCCAATACAAGCCGTAACAATTCCATATTTTTTATTCAGACGCTTCATATCGTGTATCAACTGTATAGACAATTTTGCTCCGCTGCAGCCCAATGGATGACCAAGTGCAATAGCGCCACCATTCACATTCACTATATCAGTATTCAAACCAAGTTCTCTTATGACTGCTAATGATTGTGATGCAAACGCCTCATTCAATTCAAATAAATCAATATCGTTTAACGTCATTCCAGCTTGCTTCAACACTTTTGGTACTGCCTCTACCGGGCCAATCCCCATAATGCGTGGATGCACCCCTGCGCTTGCACAATTTACCAAACGAGCAATGGGTTTTAAGCCCAGTTCATTAACCATACGCTCACTCATCACTAACACAAAAGCAGCACCATCACTCGTTTGCGATGAGTTGCCCGCAGTCACCGTTCCACCTGCAGCAAATGCAGGTTTTAGTTTCGCAAGTCCTTCCAAAGTTGTATCAGTTCGCACACCTTCATCGGTATCTACGATGTATGATTTTGTTTTTTTCTTACCTGCTTCATCCACATAAACCTGCTCAACATTTATTGGCAAAATGCCATTTTTAAAATAACCTTCTTTAATTGCGTTGGCGGCTTTCATGTGACTGTTATAGCTAAATGAATCCATATCTTCCCGGTTCACATTGTACTCCGCAGCCACAGCTTCCGCCGTCAAACCCATGTTTAAATAATAGTCAGGCTCATCTTTTGCAATCGAATATGCAGGCACAGTTTTCCAGCCTGCTGTGGGTACCAAACTCATACTTTCCACACCACCAGCTATAAAACATTCTCCCATTCCACTTCGAATTTTGGCGGTTGCCATCGCAATACTTTCCAAGCCACTAGCGCAATATCTGTTTATGGTAATACCCGCTGCGGAAAAACCAACAGCCCTTGCAGCAATAATTCGCCCAACCTGTAACCCTTGCTCTGCCTCAGGTACAGCGTTTCCTACAATTACATCATCTACCCTTTTTGGGTCAAGTTGCGGCACACTCGCCAGCAATCCTTTTATCACATCAATAGCCAAATCATCAGGCCTTGTAAATCTAAAACCACCTTTTTTACTTTTTGTAACCGCAGTTCTGTAGCCTGCTACGATGTATGCTTCCTGCATAATTTTTTTATTTTAAAATATTATGTTGCTCGTTGTTTGGGTCTGTTATCTTAAAATCTCTATTCAACATTTGTCCGGGCTATCCGTTACAATCTTTTTTGCTAAAAGGCAGCAAAAGGATTCCCACTTCTATCCCGCAGCCCATCAGCTTTATTTCTTTCTTCAACTTTACTCTTTTCATACAGACTTGCATTTACAAAATCTGAAATCTTCAATCGCCCATCCAAAAGCAAAAATAGTTGTTTAAACAACGTTCTACTCCAAAGATAGATTTTTAAAACAATTATCAAAAAAATGAAGGTTATATATTTGTAACAATTATGTACGCCATTCTCCGCAGTATTTTATTCCTATTCGATGCTGAAAAAGTGCATCATTTTTCAATGAATGGGCTCAGGTCTCTTTGTAAAATAAGGTTTATTAAAAAATTAATAGCAAAACAATACAGTGGAATTGGGAATTTGGAATTTGGAAACCAATATTCATCACCACTAATTCCTAATTTCCGATTCCCAATTTTAGCCCTCCCCTTTAAAAACCCCGTTGGCCTTGCCGCAGGTTTCGATAAAAATGCAAAATATTTGAATGAGTTGGAAGCATTAGGCTTTGGCTTTGTAGAAATTGGAACAGTTACGCCCTTACCTCAGGATGGAAATCCAAAGCAACGCCTTTTTAGACTTCCTAAAGACAAGGCACTTATTAACCGCATGGGTTTTAATAACGAAGGAGTTGAAGCAGTGGTACAGCGATTAAGATTATGGAAACAAAAAAATGATGAATTACAAATAGAGTTAATTATCGGTGGCAACATCGGTAAAAATAAGGTTACACCAAACGAAAGTGCATGGAAAGATTATGAAATTTGCTTCAATGCATTACACGATTATGTAGATTATTTCGTGGTAAATGTGAGCAGCCCAAATACGCCGGGCTTGAGAGAATTGCAAGAAAAAGAACCGCTGAAAAAAATACTATCGCATCTTCAAAACCTCAATAAAAACTTTATACAACAAAAACCAATTCTTTTAAAAATAGCGCCTGATCTTACCCAACCTCAAATAGATGATGTTATAGACCTGGCGCAGGAAATAAATTTGGATGGCTTGGTTGTTGCAAAT
>JANXTN010000040.1 GCA_025352435.1 Ferruginibacter sp.
CAAGAGTTTTGGCGATTTAAAGATATTAGAAAATACAGGTGCAGAAATTGACAGAGGAGATAAAATTGCATTGATTGGTGCAAACGGAAAAGGAAAATCTACTTTGCTTAGAATTGTTGTGGGTACAGAGCAATTTGAAGGAGAACGTGAGTGGGGACATAATGTAGAGGAATCTTTTTATGCGCAGCACCAGTTGGAAGTATTAAATCCGGAGAATGATTTGATAGCAGAATTACAAGAAGCAAGAAGTGGTAAAAATGATCTAGAACTAAGAAGTTTATTGGGTTCGTTTTTATTTAGTGGTGATGCGGTTGAGAAAAAGATTAAAGTTTTAAGTGGAGGAGAAAAAGCACGGGTGGCTTTAGCCAAAACCATTGCAAGCAAAGCTAATTTTTTAATGCTGGATGAACCTACGAATCACCTGGATATACATTCGGTTGATTTGTTAGTAGAAGCATTAAATAAATATGAAGGAACCATTATCCTCGTGAGCCATGATCGTTATTTTATCAGTCGCATAGCAAATAAAATTTGGGAAATAGAAGACCATAAGATCTTGGAGTTTAAAGGCTCCTATGCTGAGTGGGAAGATTGGAAAGAGCGCAGAGAAAAAGCAAAACTTGCAGAGAAAAAAGATTTAAAAGCTGAACCCAAAGTTGAGAAAGTGGTTGAGGTAAAAAAACAAACGCCGGTAAATGCGCCGATAAATAAAGAAGCGGATAAAATTAAAAAACAGTTTAATTCACTAGAAGGAAAAATTGCAGAGCTTACTAAAAAGAAAGCAGGCTTGGAAGCAGAACTCGGTAATCCAGATATTTACAGCAACAATGCAAAATTTGTGCAGACAGAAACTGCATATAAAAATATAAATGCTGAGCTGACTGCAGCTAATAAAGAGTATGAGGTGGTATTTGAGAAGATGATGGAGTTGGGTTAAGGAGCCCCCCTAAATCCCCCCGGGAGGGGGACTTTGGACTCTGTGAAAGTGAATAGTTTTCTTTCTTATTTTCCGGCTTTTATCTCAATACTAATATCTCACAACTCAATACTTTCTTCATGAAAATTTCAATCATCGGTGGTGGAAACCTTGGCTCAGCGATAGCTGTAGGGCTTTTAAAAAGCAATTTTTGCGCAGCAGAAAACATTACCGTTACCAAGAGAAACATTGCTACGCTTGAAGGGCTTCAGGAAAAAGGTATCAATGTTTCTACTGATAATATTGCTGCCACCGCTAATGCAGATGTGGTCATCCTGGCAATTAAACCATTTCAAATAAAAGAGATTCTTGAAGAATTAAGCAGCAGTCTATCTTCCAATAAATTATTGATTTCTGTAGTTACCGGTATCAGTTTAGAAGAAATAAAAAGTATTGTAGGCAATGATATTTCAGTCGTAAGAGCAATGCCAAATACAGCCATTGCCATACAGGAAAGCATCACCTGCCTGAGCTCAGATAAAATAAATGCTGATAAATTAAAATATAGTGAATCACTTTTTGCCGCATTGGGTAAGACAGTCGTGATAGATGAGAAACTCATGAATGCCGCCACCGTATTGGGTGCATGCGGAACTGCTTATGCCATGCGTTATATACGTGCAAGTGTACAAGGTGGAATTGAAATTGGTTTTGATGCAGCAACTGCAAGCCTCATTGCAGCGCAAACAGTAAAAGGCGCAGCTGAATTATTGCTTACAACAAACACCCATCCCGAGCAGGAGATAGATAAAGTTACCACGCCAAAAGGTTGTACCATAGCAGGATTAAATGAAATGGAACACCAGGGTTTTAGTTCTGCTATCATTAAAGGTATCGCTGCAAGTTTTCATAAAATAGGATAAGTAAATCATCTTGGAAACAACCACCATTATTTTATTGTGTATTGCCGCATTTGCCGCTGGCTTTGTAGATGCTATTGTAGGCGGCGGTGGATTGATACAAACACCCATGGGGCTCATCCTCCTTCCTCAGCTCCCTGTATCAACGGTTGTGGGTTCGCTTAAAATTCCGGCATTTAGTGGGACAGCTTTTGCAGCAGCACAGTATGTAAAGAAGGTAGCTATTAATTGGAGGCTGTTATTACCCATGATGGCGCTTGCAATGTTGGCATCTTTTGGCGGCAGCAGTCTGCTCACTCAAATGCACAACGATTTTATGAAGCCCGTGTTGTTGGTTGTGCTATCGCTTGTGGCTATTTATACTTTTATTAAGAAAGATTTTGGTCAGCACAAAGAGAAAGACCACTCTCCCACTTTACATATTGTTTACTCCCTTCTTATTAGCATTGTAATTGGTTTTTACGATGGTTTTATTGGCCCGGGCGCAGGGAGCTTTTTGGTGCTGGCATTTGTAGTGTTGATGGGTTATGATTTTCTACATGCATCTGCCAATGCAAAAATGGTCAACCTTGCTACTAATTTTGGTTCTATTGTATTATTCATCTTAAAAGGAAAGATCATTTGGGCGGTTGCTGTTCCTATGGCTTTGTGCAATGCTGCCGGAGGTTTGACAGGTGCTAAGCTTGCCATCAATAAAGGCAACAAGTTTATCAGGATCTTCTTTTTAATAATTGTGGTGGGAACGTTAATCAGATTTGCGTACGATGTGTTCTTTAAGACATAAACTCCAACTTTTTGTTATTATCTATTTCATTAATTAGCAAAACAAAAATTATATTTGTTTAAACATTAAACACTATGAAAAAAATTATCCCCTTATTTATTTTGGTATCGATTGTTGGTTTCAACAGCTTTGCACAAACGGATGGCAATGCGTTGGCACAAAAAGTAGCAGATGCTTATGGCTTAAAAAAGTTTAAAAAAGCAAAGTCAATGACTTTTACTTTTAATGCTAAGAGAGATACTTTTCCTACATCTTCCCGCAGCTGGAACTGGAACATTGAGCAAAATATTGTAACCATGACAACTCCTAAACAAACCGTTACCTACCGTAGAGATACCGTACAATCTGCAGCTATGAAAAGTGTAGATGGTAAATTTATTAATGATCAATATTGGTTATTGTTTCCTTTTCATACTGTGATGGATAAGGGTTGTACGCTAACACAGAAAGACAATGTGATGGCGCCGATTGGTAAGAAAAGCAGTACTATGCTTACGGTTCAATACAACAATGTTGACGGCTACACGCCAGGTGATGCTTATGATTTGTATATAGGCAAAGATTATATGGTAACCGAATGGGTTTACAGAAGCAAAGGCGTGGCTAAACCTTCTTTAAATACTAGGTGGGAGAACACTGTTAAAAACGAAGGCATTAAAACAGCAACCAACTTTCCCTCAGAAGATGGAAAGTTTAAAATATTCTTTACAGGCGTCAGCGTAAAAGATTAATAAAAAAATCCTGTGGTGCGAGCCACAGGATTTTTCATTTATTGGGTAACGATCTTCTTTTTTATTACTCTTTTTGGATGTTTCTTTTGACGGTGACTGCCATAGGCATAACCTGCGCCCGCACCAACAACTCCACCTATCACTGCACCTTTTCCTTTTTTATCACTTACAATTGCACCTGTACCCGCACCTACTGCTGCACCTATCACCGTCGCCTTCTTCTTTTGGCTCCATCCTGTTTTTGTTTCTACTGTTGTTTGTGCAGATGCTGATGTAACAGCAAGGCAAAAACACACGCTTAATAATCCGATAGTTTTTTTCATAAAATAATTTTAGTAAATAATAATTTTTCTAATAATCTAATTTAATGCCACAAAACTTTTAGGTAAGTAACGAAAGTGTCGCGACTATTTTCCCCACTATTTTTTAAACATAAAATATACTGCACCTATTAAAAAGGCAAAACTTATTAAGTACCTCCATTGAAAAGGCTCTTTTAAATACAATACTGCAAAAGCTGCAAACACGGTAAGTGTTATCACCTCCTGCGTTATTTTAAGCTGAAAGCCGCTAAAACCATTGTTATAACCCAGCCTGTTAGCCGGCACCATTAGCAGGTATTCAAAAAAAGCAATCCCCCAGCTTATTAGAATAGCTTTCCATAATGGCAATTCGGTGTTTTTTAAATTACCATACCAGGCAAACGTCATAAAAACGTTAGATGCCGTTAGCAACAAAACAGTTCTAAACATGCTTAATAAAAATTTAGTCGGTGTAAATATTGGTGATCTTTATCTTTTTAATAATCTGGTCACCGGTTCTCTCCGTCGCCTGTATGCTCCTTACCACATCCATGCCATGCAGCACTTTTCCAAAGGCAGCAAAGCCAAGACTGTCCTTGGTTCCACCTTTGCCCGCATCCAAACTTGTTTGGTCACCTATGCAAATAAAAAACTCAGTAGTGGCCGTGCCCACACCTGTACGAGCCATAGATAAGGTACCGCTTGTGTGCGATAAACCCGTCTGGGTTGTAGGCTCATGCACTATGCCCGCAACAGGTTTTAAATTTGGCCACACACCGCCCTGTATAAGCCCTG
>JANXTN010000062.1 GCA_025352435.1 Ferruginibacter sp.
AATTTTGGAAGTGATCGCTACAGTTGGCCATGGCCATTATGGGTTACACTTGGGTGGGGTATAGGTATTGCTTTTCAATATCGGGATGCCTATTTAACATCCGGTTCCAATTCAGTTCAAAAGGAATACGACAAACTGAAAAACAATAATTAAAATTTTAAAATAAAAGAAAATGAAAAAATTAATTCTTCTATCCGTCATCAGTATTATCTCGTTACTAACATTTGCGCAAAGTGAGAAATACATTGGAGCAATGAAAAAAAATATTGCATTATTAGATTCAGCTTATGCAAAGCCTGATAATTTTATTGGCCTTGCAAATACATTTGAAAGAATTGGTACTTCTGAAAAAAACCAGTGGTTGCCGTTTTATTATGCTGCTTATTGCCGAGTAAATTATGCATTTATGCAAAAAGATCCTGCAGGCAATGATGAGATCGCTGCAAAGGCAACAGCACTTGTAAACACAGCAGATTCCCTTCAGCCAAATAACTCAGAAATAAGCTGTTTAAAAAGTATGATAGCCAGTGTGCAGATGCTCGTAAACCCACAGCAACGTTACATGCAATACGGCGCAGCAAGTCAAATGGAACTGCAAAAAGCAATGCAACAGGATCCTGCAAACCCACGCCCATATATGCTTAAAGGACAGAGTTTAAAATATACACCGCAGCAGTTTGGTGGCGGCTGTAAAAATGCATTGCCTCAACTAGAAATTGCTGCTGAAAAATATGCTTCTTTTAAACCTGTATCAGAAATCTATCCATCTTGGGGAAAAGCATTTACAGAAAGCATGGTAAAAGAATGTAAATAATAGTCAGTACAAAACCGTTTTTTATGGAAGAATCATTTAATGAAAAGCAAAGCCTGGAACTAATAACAGGCATGATAAATAAAGCAAAAAATAAATTCAGTGAATCAGGCATGCTCTATCTCGTTTGGGGAATAGCTATTTTATTTTGCAGCCTAGTGCAGTTTTTTTTAAGTAGTTTGATGGGCTTTAAAAACGTTTATTATGTTTGGTTTTTAACCTGGCCAGTATACATTTACCAAGCAATATTTCTCTATAAAAAGAAAAAGAAAGAAACAGTAAAAACTTACACAGATGAAATTTTAGGGTACGTATGGATTTGCTTTATTATTTGCTTTTTTGTTATGATTTTTATTCTTATTTATAGCAAAAGATTTGAACTTATCTATTCTGCAATTTTGGTGATATATGCTATTCCGACTTTTTTATCAGGGGCAATTTTAAAGGTAAAGTCATTATTAATCGGAGGAATTTGTTGTTGGGCATTGGCTGCACTTAGTATGTTTATTCCCTTGCAATACCATTTACTATTAATCAGTATAGCTGTGATTTTGGCATGGATCATTCCGGGCCTTTACTTAAGAAATAAATATTTAGCTCAGAATAAACTTGCACAACAATCTTAATAAATAAAAATGAAAGAACCCGAATACAATAAGGAAGAAGCGCCTACCCACCAGCAAAGTTTAGATCTTATAAATGAGATGATAAGCAAAGCAAAAAAAAGTTACACCTCCAAGGGAATAGCATCTATGGTTTGGGGTTCACTCATTACATTCTGCGGCCTTGTGAATTGGGTTGAAATCCATTTTAAAAAGGATTTTGGAGATGTTTGGCTATTGACTTTAGTAGCACTTGTTCCTCAGATATATTTTTCTATAAAAGAAAAGAGAAGTAAAAATTTCATTGCCCACAATGAAATTGCAGCAAATTATATTTGGATAGCTTTTACATTATGCATGTTTATTACATCTTTCTATTTTTCATATTTTATAAGAGGCAACGTGGCTCCATTAATTATGATGCTTTTTGGCATCCCAACATTTATAATCGGCGGCATGACAAATTTTAAACCCATGATACTTGGTGGCGTTTTTTGTTGGGCAATGAGTATTGTTTCCATGCACACTTCAGCAGAGATTGATGTATTACTCATGGCTGCCTGTGGTTTATTTGCATGGCTTATACCGGGTATCATTTTATGGAGACGGCATAAAAAAAGTATGGTTGCCCATGTTTAAAGACCTTGATCCTATACTACATTCTCAGCTGAGGCTTGCGGCTATCAGTATCCTTATAAGCGTAAAAGAAGCGGAGTTTACCTTTATAAAGGAGCAAACAAAGGCTACTGCGGGCAACCTTAGTGTGCAGCTCAATAAATTAAAAGAAGCCGGCTACATTGAAATTACCAAACAGTTTAAAAACAATTATCCACTCACCGTTTGTAAAATAACTGCACAGGGTATTTCTGCTTTTGAAGAATATGTAAAAGCCTTAAGAAGTTATATGCCTGATGATAATAAATAAAAAAGTGCCGCCCTTTAGGGAAGCGGCACCGTGGGGTAAATTCATAGAAAAAACTGATACTATGAATTTGTAAAAAAAACTATTTAAAAAGCACAATTTTGGTAGACGATATTTTGTTTTTTGTGGTCATTTTTACTGTATAAATACCTTCCTTTAGATTTAATGCATCGTGCAGACAAACCGCATTTGACCCTTTTTTAATTTCGCATGTAAAGGCGCCCACTGCTTTTCCTTCTGCGTCTGTAATTACTACGTTTGCTGTTATATTTCTTTTGCTGTTGGAATTGTATCTTATTTCCAGTTCAGACGTTTTTGCATTAGAACCTATTTTTATCTTGTCAGATAAATTATCCGCATTCGCCGCCGCTACAAAAACAAAAGTGAAAAATATGGAGAGTATAAACTTCATGTGTGCTCATTAAATTTTGACAAGGCTTATCACATAAATTATTGGAGTAGTAGTTGAAACAACAATAAAATAACAATTATTTGTTGCTCTATTGTAAATGTAGGATTATTTCTTTTATCGATACGTATTTGTACGTATTTATTTTTAAAAACACTCCCATTTCTGTTTTTCTAGGGTAATTTCGTAAGATGAATATGATGCTGCAGGTAAAGGATTTGTCCAAAAAGTTCAATGATTTTCAAGCTGTAAAAAATCTTTCTTTTACGGTAAATGAAGGAGATGTATACGGGTTTCTAGGGCAAAATGGCGCCGGAAAATCTACGACACTGCGCATGTTACTAAAACTTATCAAACCCACAGCGGGCGATATCGTTTTCTCCGGAAAAAATATTAAAGATGATGGCAATGCAATGTTGAAGCAAACAGGTGCAATCATTGAAAGACCTGATTTATATAAATATTTATCTGCCTACGATAATCTGTACATTTTTGCAAAAATGAGTGGTAT
>JANXTN010000078.1 GCA_025352435.1 Ferruginibacter sp.
GGCTCAAAAAAACACCATTCCAAAAAGCATCACTCAAAAAAGGATAAGGATGTTAAATAGGATTACCTAACCTAACTCTATTATTTCTTATTTCAAAAAATTCAAAAGGCGTGTAATCATTTTACATGGCTTTTTTTGAGACATATAAAAATGATTTAAAAAAAATTTAAGATGGTTACCGAAGTTTTATTAGTGTAAAGCAATCGTTATTAAATTTATTATTTGTCTGCCGATTAGGATTGCCTTTTCAACGAAAAAAAATCACCGTTAAATTGCTTTTTTCTATTTTTATGTTGGCTTTTACTTCAAAAATTTAAAAAACTAAATTGAAAAAAAGAATGAAAAAATTAATTTTTGCAATCGTCGCTTTTGCCGGAGTGAATATGACGGCTACTGCACAGGCCGTACCTGCTAAAAAAACTACTGCACCAAAAATGGAAGTAGTGAAAACTACTAAAGTTAAAAAAACTGATGCTAAGGTTGTCGCTATTTCCAAACCTGCTCCTGCTGTTGTTACTAAAACTCCTGCGGTGAAAACAAAAGAGAAAACGGTTGTGGTTACCAAGACAGCACCTGCTGCAACGAAAACTGTAACTGTTGCTAAAACTAGTACAGGAGTAATTCTGAAAAAAGATGGCACACCGGATAAGCGTTATAAAACAAACTCGGGAAATGGCGCTGGTCCTCTAAAAAAAGACGGTACACCAGATATGCGCTATAAAGCAAATAAAAAACCATAAAAAATTAATCCCTGACATGGATATCACGCCCCGGCTATTGTCGGGGTATTTTTTTGTAATCTTTTGAGCACAAAACTCAATTGCTTTGTTTTTGTTTTATTTACCGACAGCTATTGCCTTTACAACGAAAGAACCCTTACAGTTATTCTTTTACAACACACTTTTGCCAAAAATTAGAAAACACTAACTACCGCCACTTTATGAAAAATTTATTTTGTTTTTTAATAGTTATTCTCTTTTTTACTTCAAGAATAACTGCACAACTGATAAAGGGCGACACAGTCAGTATTTCCATACCACAAGCAGAAGAAATATTTATCAAGAAAAACTTCGTATTACTCGCCACTCAATATAATGTAGATATAAATAAGGCACTGGTGCAACAAGCAAAATTATGGGATAACCCTATGCTTAATACTGACCAAAATATATACGATGGGAAATTTTTCAGACATAAAACTACCGATGACATAAAGTATGGACAAATTTATATACAAGTTCAACAGCTTCTCCGTACTGCCGGAAAAAGAAATAAATTGGCTCAACTGTCTCTTGACAATGTAACCCTTTCAAAGCTTCAGTTTAATGATATCTTAAGGAGTTTGAAGTACAGTTTGGAAAGTGATTTCGTAGAAACTATACATCTTTTAAAAATAAAAACAGTTTATGATAATGAAATTATCGAAGTAGAAAAACTAGTAAAAGGTATGGATGAAGTGTTAAAATTGGGAGATATTTCGTTGAAGGAAAATTTAAGATTAAAGGCACTACTTTTTAACCTGCAGAACGAAGTAGTAAATGTAAATGCTTTGTTGATACCAATACAAAGCGAGATAAAATTATTATTGCAGCTTGATGAAAACAGTTTCGTAAAGCCTGCACTTACATACAGCTTGCCTAATTTAATAAATGAAAAATTACCGCTTAACGATAGCCTAATAAATCTGGCAGTTACAAACCGTACTGATCTCCTGCTTGCTAAATCACAGTTAGATTTTCAAAAAGACAATCTAATTTATCAGAAATCTCTCGCAAAGGCAGACGTAACATTAGGAGTTGAATACGATCAAAATAGCAGCTACATCCGTAATTTATATGGATTGAGTGCATCTATCCCTTTGAATATTTTTAATAAAAATCAGGGGAATATTAAAGCAGCAAAATTCAGCATACAACAACAGGAGGTGCAAGTTAACTTTCAAAATAATAAAGTGAAAAACGAAGTGCAGACTTCAGTAAATAAGATAAAATATTATCAACAGATCAATAATAAAGAGCAATTAAACTTTTCTCAGGCCTACGATAATCTTTTTCAAAATATGCTAGAAAGTTATCAGCAAAGGAGAACCAATCTTTTAGAATTTATTGATTTTATTGATGCCTATAAAGATACTAAACTAAAATTAATAGAGCAACACATTGCCTTGGTAAAGGCCTTTTCTGAAATCAACTACATAACAAATCAAAATATCTTCAAACTTTAATTCTCTTGAGAAAAATGCGAAATACTTTTTTATATATTATTTTAATCGTTTCTTCTTTTCATATTTTAGAAGCTTGTAAAGCCAAAACAGAAAAGCCTGTAGTAGAAACTAAACAACCGATAATCAGTGATAGTACCATGCAATTATTACAAATTGATACTGTACAGTTACGTAGTGAAGATGATATTGTAAAATTGAGCGGCGAAGTAAGTTTTGATGATAATAAGGTTGTAAAAGTATATCCTTTTAGTAGTGGTCATGTTTTAAGTACTACGGTAAGTGTAGGGGATTATGTGAAAGCAGGACAAATATTAGCAACCATCAAAAGTGCGGATATCTCTGGCAATTATTCCGATCTATCAATCTCACGAAATGATGTATCCATTACAAAACGAGCAATGGATAATGCCGAACATTTGTATCAAAATGGTATCGCCAGCCAGAAAGAATACCTAGAAGCAAAAGAAAATTACAGTAAAGCACTCGCAAATTCCAATAAAATAAAAACACAGATTGCTATTAATGGCGGCGGAAGAACTTCTGCAAATGGAACTTATACAGTAGCCGCTCCAAGAAGTGGGTTCGTCGTAGAAAAATTAATTAATCCAGGGAACTTTATCAGAAATGATAATAACAGCAGCCTTTTTACGATTGGTGATATCAGCGATGTATGGATTTGGGCTAATGTATTTGAATTAGATATTGCAAAAATTAAACAAGGTTACAACGCTGCAGTGACAACTGTAGCGTATCCTGACAAAATTTTCAATGGAAAAGTAGATAAGATCAACCAGATACTTGACCCTGTGACAAAAGTGATGAAAATAAAAATTGTATTGCAAAATCAAGATCATCTTTTAAAGCCCTCCATGTTTGCCAATATTATTATTTCCAATACCAGCGGTGTACAAAGTATTGCTGTACCCACTTCATCAATCATAAGTGAAAATGGAAAAAATTATGTGGTAATTTATAATAATAATAATGATGTAAAAGTGCAGGAAGTAACTATAAAAAAAGTAGTAGGCAACCTTAATTTTATTTCTTCAGGCTTAGCAGAAGGTCAAAAAATTATTACCAAAAATCAGATATTACTGTACAGAAAATTAACATCTAAGTAAATGCTGATTTCAATTCTGGGCTACAAAGTCTTTTAAATGAACTCCGAGGAGTTTCTTTATGCTAGTTATGTAGTGGATAATATTATTTCGTTTTAATTCACATGCTTACAATAAGAATATAAATTATAAATCTTCGGGATAAAGTTTATCCCCCGCTACCAATCTACTTTTAAAATATAGTTTATGAATAAGTTTATTCAACGCATTATTCGTTTTAGTTTACAACACCGTTATTTCGTTTTTTTTATGACTGCGGTATTAGCCGTAATTGGTTATATCAGTTATAAAAATACTCCCGTAGAAACCTTCCCCGATGTTACTAATACTCAAATAATTATTATTACACAATGGCCGGGTAGAAGTGCAGAGGAGGTAGAAAAATTTATTACTGTTCCTATTGAAATAGAACTAAACAGTACACAAAAAAGAGCTAATCTACGTTCCAATTCATCCTTCGGACTTAGCTATATTACAGTAATATTTGAAGACGGTGTAGACGACCAATTTGCAAGGCAGCAGATAATGAACCGCATAATTAATGCAGACCTGCCTGAAGGCATTAAGCCCGAGGTGCAACCTCCTTACGGCCCCACAGGTGAAATCTATAGATATACTTTACAGAGTTCAACAAAAACAGTAAGAGAACTTACTACTATTCAAGATTGGGTTTTAGATAGAGCATTTAAAAGTGTGAATGGTATTGCTGATGTAAACAGCTTTGGCGGAGAGGAAAAAACATTTGAGGTAAGTGTGAACCCTGTACTGTTATCTAAATATAACCTTTCTCCTCTGGATGTATTTAATGCAATTGCAAAAAGCAATGTAAATGTTGGTGGCGATGTCATCGAAAAAAATGGACAAGCTTATGTAGTAAGAGGTATTGGTGTGCTAAATAATATCGATGAAATAAACAACATATTAATTCAGGAAGTAAATAACGTTCCTCTTATTGTAAAAAATGTAGCTGATGTACAAGAAAGCAAAAAACCGCAGTTAGGTTCGGTTTCTTTAGACGGAAAACAGAACCAGATAGAGGGTATAATAGTAATGCGAAAAGGAGAAAACCCCACTGATATTTTAAAAGGTGTTCACAATAAAGTTGTAGAGCTGAATAAAAAATTAAAAAAAGAAAACGTAACAATTGTACCTTTTTATGACCGTACTATACTGATGGATTATGCCACAGAAACAGTTATACATAATCTGTTAGAAGGAATCCTTTTGGTTACACTAATTGTTTTAATATTTATGGCTGATTGGCGTACTACTGTTACCGTAAGTATAGTTATACCTCTGTCGCTGTTATTTGCTTTTATGTGTATGCGCTTGAAAGGAATGAATGCAAATCTACTGAGCATGGGAGCGGTAGATTTTGGAATTATCATAGATGGCGCGGTAGTTATGGTGGAAGGATTGTTTGTTGTATTAGACCTTAAAGCCAGAGAAATTGGGATGGAAAAGTTTAATAAATTATCTAAACTCGGGCTTTTTAAGAAAACAGGAACAGAAATGGGAAAGGCTATTTTCTTTTCCAAAATAATTATTTTAACCTGCTTAATCCCCATTTTTGCTTTCCAAAAAGTAGAAGGAAAGATGTTTAGCCCATTGGCTTACACGTTAGGTTTCGCCTTGGTAGGTGCGCTGCTTTTTACTCTCACACTGGTGCCTGCTCTTTCAAGTATTTTATTGAAGAAAAATGTAAAAGAAAAACACAACTTTATTGTACATTTTTTTGAAAGCATTGTTGGGAAAGCCTTAAAGGTGGTGTATCGCAATCAGAAACTAAGTGTAATAATTGCGTTTGGGGTTATGGTTCTCTCGTTAGCTTCAGCAAAATTTTTAGGTTCAGAGTTTTTGCCTCCTTTAAATGAAGGAGCATTATGGATTACAGCCGAGCTTCCACTCAGCGTATCTTTAAATGAGGCAGATAGTTTGTCGCAGGTTTTAGAACACGATGTAAGGCAGTTTAGTGAAGTAAGGCATGCCCTTACACAGGTGGGTAGAACTAACGATGGGACGGATCCAAAGGGATTTTTTAATGTTCAGATTGCTGTTGATTTATTTCCTGAAAAAGAATGGAAAGAAAAAATAAGTTACGATGAACTCGTAAATAAAATGGATAAAAAACTGAGTAAGTACCCTGGTATAGGTTTTAATTATTCACAGCCCATAAGAGATAATGTTTCAGAAGCCATAGCCGGTGTACCGGCTGCATTAGCCGTAAAAATATTTGGCAATGATTTCAATGCTATCGATTCCATTGCAAATAAAGTTTATGCAACGCTGAAAGATGTGAAGGGCGTAGAAGATTTAGGTGTGATCAGAAACCTTGGTCAGTCCGAACTGAGGATAGATTTAAATCAGGCAAAGATGGCATTATATGGGATAACACCGGCGGACGCAAATAGCGTAATTGAAATGGCTATTGGAGGAAAGGCAGCTACTCAGTTGTATGAAGGGGAACGGAAATTTGATATTAGAGTAAGATATATGACCCAGTTTAGGGGAGACCAGGAAGCGATTGAAAGTTTAATGGTACCCTCACCAGGAGGTAATAAAATACCTCTAAAAGAGATTGCTGATATTACAATACTTACCGGTCCTGCTTTTATTTACAGAGATAATAATGAAAGATATATTACTGTCAAATTTTCTGTAAGGGATAGAGACCTTGGCAGCACTATACAGGAGGCACAGGAAAAAGTAGACAAAGCCGTTACACTTACAGAGGATTTCAGGATGAGTTGGAACGGGGAATTTGAAAACCAACAAAGGGCTAATAAAACTTTAGCTAACGTAATTCCAATATGTTTATTGGTAATCTTCTTAATTTTATTTATAACTTTTGGTAATGTAAAAGATGCAATGCTTACCATACTCAATGTACCTTTTGCATTAATTGGTGGCATTATGGCTCTGCATTTTACCGGTATGAATTTCAGCATAAGCGCAGGCATTGGGTTCATTGCTCTATTTGGTGTATGTATTCAAAATGGGGTTATCTTAATAAGTGTCTTCAGAAAAAACCTTTCAGAAAAAATGACCTTAGATAAGGCAATAATGGAAGGGGTAATAAGCAGGGTACGTCCCGTTATTATGACTGCGCTAATGGCAGCTATTGGTTTATTTCCGGCTGCAATTGCCACAGGGATTGGCAGTGAAACGCAGAAGCCTTTAGCGAGGGTAGTTATAGGAGGGCTTGCAACGTCTACTGTCCTTACTCTTTTAATATTGCCCGTTATGTATGCTCTAGTATATAAATTTATGCACCGTAGCGAAAATAGAAGATTACTTACAAAAACTGGGTTGGTAAAAAAAGTTTAAGAAGTTACAATTTAAAAAACCTGCAACAGCATATAACAATTTAAGATTAAAAAAAAACATTTTAATATCGGTGTTAGTTAGAAAATACTTTTACAACTCAGTTTTTAGGAAATTAGTTGTGCTTTTTTTACTGTATTTTTTTCTAAGTGAAAATATTTTTTCTCAAGCCAACAATGGTCCTCAACCATACAATGGAAGGCGTTTTAAAAATATTGTAATCGCAGAATCAGCCGCAACAACTTTAGGCTTAATTGGCTTGCATTATTTGTGGTACAAAAAGTTCCCACATAGCAAATTTCATTTTTTTAATGATAGTAAAGAGTGGTTAAACATGGACAAAGCAGGACATGCAACTACTTCTTATAACCTAAGTAGTGTTCAATTTAATATGATGAGCTATGCAGGTATAAAAAATAGCCAGGCGACATGGATTGGAGGTTTAACCTCTTTGGGTTTTCAAACAATAATAGAAATCTTTGATGGTTTCTCCCAAAAATGGGGGTTTTCAAAAACTGATATGCTGGCCAATATAATAGGTACATCTTTATTTATGAGTCAGCAATTTGCCTTTAAGGAGCAACGAATTCAGTTAAAGTTTTCTTTTCACCACAGCATTTATGCAAAATATAATCCTGCAGAATTAGGTAGTAACAAATGGCAACGTTGGCTTAAAGATTATAACGGTCAAACTTATTGGATATCTGTTAACCCATCATCGTTTTTAAAAAACAATCATCAGTTTCCAAGTTGGTTAAATGCATCAGCAGGTTATGGGGCAGAAGGGATGACAGGTGGTATGACAAACCCCTCTGAAATTAAAGGTAAAACTCTGCCTTCTTTTAAAAGACAAAGAAAATATTTCTTTTCACTGGATGTAGACCTTAAAAATATTGACAGTAAAAATCTAAACACAAAAGCACTTCTGGTTTTACCGGAAATTTTTAAAACCCCTTTTGCAGCTTTAGAGTTTAAAAAACAAGCCCGTA
>JANXTN010000125.1 GCA_025352435.1 Ferruginibacter sp.
AAAATGTGCGCAAAAGAGATAGTGGTGCAAAAATTTGGGTAGGTGGAAAATGCGATAAAACTGAAGGGTATTTCATAGAGCCGACCATCATTGAAGCTTCAGATCCGTATTATGTAACCATGTGTGATGAGTTGTTTGGGCCTGTCCTTACGGTTTATATTTATGACGAAAATAAATATGAAGAAACTTTGAAGTTGGTTGATAACACTTCTAGTTATGCACTTACAGGCGCAGTAATATCGCAAGACAGATATGCGGTGGAATTGGCGGTGAATAAACTACGTAATAGCGCAGGCAACTTTTATATTAATGATAAACCAACAGGAGCGGTGGTGGGGCAGCAGCCTTTCGGCGGTGCAAGAGCAAGTGGTACCAATGATAAAGCTGGTTCGCAATTAAATTTGTATCGTTGGTTGAGTGCCCGTACAATTAAAGAAACTTTTGTGCCGGTGGTTGATTATAGGTATGGTTTTATGGAGGAAGCGTAAGGAAATGTTTTGGGCGTGTGCCCTAAGGGTTGGGCTCCGCTGTAATCTTTTATTATCCGCTTTGGAGGAATAATAAAAGGATTTCCGCTACAATCCCTCACGCAATTACGCAGTGGGCTAAATTATCAGTAAGTTGTATTTAATCATAAAAGTCAGTTACCAAACATGCAAATTTTGCTTACTTCACCACAGTTTTTGCTGATTGTAAACCGGCTTGCACAGCAATTAATTGAAAACGATGATACAGTGAATGATACCGTGTTCATTGGCTTGCAGCCCCGTGGTGTTTATGTGAGCGATAAAATTATTGAACAGGTAAAATTACTTTGTCCCGGTAAGGAAATAAAATACGGCTTATTAGATATTACCTTTTACAGAGATGATGTTCGCACAGAAATTCATTTATCAAACAAAACTGAAATACCGTTTAGCATAGACGGTAAGAAAGTCATTTTAATAGATGATGTGTTGTACACCGGCAGAACCATTCGTGCAGCATTAGATGCGTTGCAGGATTTTGGTCGGCCGAAAAAAGTGGAGCTCTGTGTTTTAATTAATCGTCGTTTTGATAGAGAATTACCTATTCAACCTGACTATTGTGGGAAAACAATTGACGGACAATTCAACGAAAAAGTGAAAGTTGATAAAGAAAAAGGAGAGGTTGTAATTTACTAATGTGAAGTCTTGTACCTAATATCTAAAATCTCATTTCCATTGACATTTTCTAATTTTTTACCATAGCTTCGCTGCTTAATGCAACTATCTACAAAACACTTAATAGGCATTAAAGAACTTTCTGCGGAAGATATCACGCTCATTTTACAAACTGCCACCCAATTTAAAGAAGTACTACAGCGACCGGTAAAAAAAGTACCGTCTCTTAGAGATGTTACCATCGTAAACTTATTTTACGAAAGCAGTACTCGTACCCGAATTTCTTTTGAGTTAGCTGAAAAAAGATTAGGTGCTGATAGTATCAATTTCAGTGCATCTGCTTCGTCTGTTTCTAAAGGAGAAACTTTGTTGGATACAGTAAATAATATCCTCAGCATGAAGGTGGATATGGTAGTAATGCGTCACCAGGCTAGCGGATCAGCACATTTCCTTGCCAAACATTTACCTGATACTGCCATTATTAACGCCGGGGATGGTACAAATGAACATCCTACACAAGCATTGTTAGACGCATTTTCAATAGAAGAAAAAATAGGAACGCTTGCAGGAACAAAAATAGTTTTAGTAGGAGATATTATGCACTCTCGGGTAGCACTTAGCAATATTTACTTGCTGAAAAAAATGGGAGCAGAAGTAATGGTGGCAGGTCCTCCAACGCTTATTCCAAAATATATCAAGGAAGCTTTGGGGGTAATAGTTGAATATGATCTCAAAAAAGCTTTGCAATGGTGCCATGTTGCTAACATACTTCGGATACAATTGGAAAGGCAAAAGAAAGTGTTGTTTTCTACCTTAAGAGAGTATAATCTAACGTATGGCGTAACCAAAAAGTTGTTAGAAAGTCTAGGAAAAGAAATAGTAATTATGCATCCAGGACCAATAAACCGTGGTGTAGAAATAGACAGTGATGTGGCAGATGGAAATAATTCAATTATTTTACAACAAGTAGAAAATGGTGTAGCGGTGAGGATGGCGGCTTTGTATTTGCTTGCTGAAAGAAAACAAGGCGGAAATGGGTAATGGATGATTGGACAATGGATAGACAAACAGTCTCAGAGTGTTTGCCAAAGGAAATAAAGTATGAACCTTAAATAATTATCCAACATCAATTTTCAAATTATCCATTCCTAATATTCATAATTACCAAGAATTTAAAATATGCGAATCTGTCTTTTCCCCGGAACCTTTGACCCTGTAACGCTTGGCCATACCGATATCATAGACCGTGCAATCCCTTTGTTTGATAAAATAGTTATTGGGATTGGTAGAAATATAAATAAAACGCCCATGTTCAGCGACCAACAGAGAATTGATTGGCTTAATGAAATATATGCAGATAATGAAAATGTAGAGGCAGTTTTATACGACGGACTAACCGTCAACTGTTGTAATGAAATAGGCGCAAAATTTATATTGAGAGGTATCCGTTACGTGAACGATTTTGAGTATGAAAAAGCCATTGCAGATATGAATCGCAGCCTTGCAGATAATATAGAAACTGTTTTTTTAACTTGTCTCCCGCAGTTTACATCAGTAGCTTCTACTTTGGTAAGAGATGTTATTAGAAATGGAGGGGATGTATCCAGATTTTTACCAAAAGCTGTAAATAAATCAATCAAAAAAAATTATAAAGTTGGGAAATAACAGCATCTGGTTTAATAAGAATCTTAGTCTTGCGGATCTTCAAATTACAGAAAATACACTGGGTACGTTCCTGGGAATGCAATGGGTGGAAGTAGGGGATGATTACCTAAAAATGAGTATGCCCGTTGACGATCGTACGAAGCAACCTTATGGTTTATTGCATGGTGGTGCAAGTTGTGCATTAGCTGAAACCATTGGCAGCGTTGCATCTTATTATGTGTTAGATCCTTCCAAATCTATTTGTGTAGGAGTGGAAATAAATGCAAACCACGTAAGAAGCGCTAAGCAAGGATTGGTGATTGCCACTGCAACTCGGCTACATCTTGGGAGTACTACTCATGTGTGGGATATAAAAATCCATGATGAAAACAACAAACTCATCTGTATAAGTAGGCTTACGGTCGCCATTTTAAAAAGGCGTCTTTAGTTTAATAACTAAGGAGTATCAAAAAATTCGCTCAGAATATCCTTTATGGTTTGGTAAGTATTTGCCACCGGCTGTTTTATATTCCTAGTGTGTATCCATTTCACTTCAGAAATATCTTCTTCTGTTTGTGGTGTTGTTGTTTGCTTGCCGCTACAGGTAAAATAATACCAATGGCTTGTCTTTAAAATCTCTACATTCCTTTCTTGATAAACATGGTAGGTTTCTCCGATTTTATGTTTTAAAAGTAAATTTTTTACACCCGTTTCTTCTTCAATTTCCCTTGCTGCACAATTTTCCGGGCTTTCTTTTTTTTCTAATTTGCCCTTAGGCAAATCCCATTTCCCTCTTCTAAAAATAAACAGCAGTTCTTTTTTTTCGTTTTGAACAATGCCACCCGAAGCTTCAATATTCGTAAACGCATTGCCAAAGGCTGCAAAAGTCTCATTGATCTTATCAGACAAAATAATTACCTCCTTAATATTTTTTTTAAGCTTTTCTAGAATATTTGATACTATTAGAGACTCATTATTTTTTATAAAAAGCACATCGTTTTGTGTAGATTTTTTTTTCAGTTCAGCGGTTAACGTGTCGGTAATGTAAATGGGTGATTCATCTACATAAATTTTTAATTGCATATTATTTTTTGAGGCGTAAAAATAAAGGTTCTGCCTTACAATGATTTGCCAACCTATTATCTTTGTTTTAATAATTTAAGTTATAGCCATGGAAACAGCTGCTGAAGCAATTGCAGAAAAATTATTACAGATAAATGCTGTAAAATTAAACGTAGAACAACCCTTTACATGGGCGAGCGGTTGGAAAAGCCCGATATATTGTGACAATCGCAAGGCACTCGGTTATCCATATGTGAGGGACTTTATTAAAAGTGAATTGTGCGCTGTTATTTTTGAACATTTTGCAGCTGCTGATGCAATTGCGGGAGTAGCTACTGCGGGCATTTCATGGGGAGCAATGGCAGCAGACCAATTAAAGCTACCTTTTATCTATGTAAGGCCTAAGCCGAAAGAACATGGAATGGGAAACCAAATTGAAGGACTGTATGAAAAAGGACAGCGGGTAGTGGTAGTGGAGGATTTAATTTCCACAGGGAAAAGTAGTTTGCAGGTGTGTGAGGTATTAAAAAATGAAGGGATTATTATCGAGGGAATGGTTTCTATTTTCACTTATTGTTTTCCGCAGGCAACTACGGCTTTTGAAACCGAAGGAATAAAACTTCATTCACTTAGTAACTACGAAACATTAATAAACAATGCTCAAAAGCATGGGCATTTATCTGAAGCGCAATTGAATTCTTTGTTAAACTGGAGGGAAAACCCTTCTAAATGGGGTAAATAAAATAATTTGGACTAAAAATAAAAGAATGAAATATATACGATCAACGCTCGCAGGTTTGTTGTTCCTTTGTTTTACAACTCAAGCTCAACAAAAAACTTTAGGTAAAGCTGTTATAAGCACACCCGGAATGTATACAGAGGAATGCAAGGCGAAAATTGAACAGTCCTTGTTTAAACAGTATGGAATTGTAGTTTATAAAGCTGATTTAAAGAAGAAGAACGTAACAGTCACGTGGCTTTCCGACAGAACAGATATAGAGCAAATAAAAACGATGATTGCAAATGTGGGCTTTGACGCCGATGATGTTACCGCTGATGAAACGGCTTTTAAACGATTGTCTCCTGCATGTAAAACGCCTCCTGTGGTAAAAAAGCACTAAAATAAAATGATAATGTAAATAAATAAGCGACCTCTACTGGTCGCTTTTTTTATAGCTTGAAAAGAGCTGATACGTTTTTAAATATTTATTATTTAAACATAGAAAAATTCTGGATACTTGTATAATCCACCGGGAAACTTTTATAAATGCCCGCCTTTCCCACCTTTACAGAACCCAACACTCTCACTGAAACATTTTTATTAAACATAGAAGTAATTCCGTTTTTAAGTAAATTTTTTACATCTAAGTCCACTTTTAAAGGAATGGTGAAAGCATCTCTTTTTGAGATATTGACTTGTATATTTTGTCGAGAATGACCCAGGAAAGTACTGTCAATGAACACGTCTAAATCCGTCTTATTTAATTGTAGTCCAAAATTATTTGGATTGTAATAGACTAAATCGACTGTAAGTGCAGCCCCTGCAAATGATAATTTATCCACCTTTAAATTTTTAAATTCTTTAAACTCCAGCGATTTAGGTTCATGACATGATGTCTGAAACAGAATAATCATTGCAAGAACAGAAGAGGAGAAAAAAAATGGAGCTTTCAAATTTTTATTTTAATGCAATCTACGAAAAGTTAACCTCTAGAATTAATTACTTTAAAGACCGCATAATTCTTTAACTAAAATAAGTAGTTTTCTCACAATTTCTTACCTAGAAAAAAATACTAATT
>JANXTN010000138.1 GCA_025352435.1 Ferruginibacter sp.
CATCGCTTTATAAAACAATCTTACATAATTAAGCCCGCCTCTTTTTGTACTTTCACCTTTAAAGTGGATAATGCTGCTTTCGGCAAAATATAAATTTTTATACCCTGCATCTTTTATACGATAACTAAGATCAATATCTTCTCCATACATAAAAAATGATTCGTCAAAACCTTTAGTAAGTTCAAGGGCTTTTTTTGAGAGCATCATAAATGCACCTGCCAATACTTCGACTTTATTATTTTCTTTTTCCGGCAAATGACCAGCATAATATTTTGCAAATAGATTTGAATTTGGAAAAAGATTTGCAAGACCAATCATTTTAAATAAACCGGATGCAGGTGTTGGTAAACAGCGTTTGCTTTCTTTTAAAAAATTTCCGTTACCATCAATCATTCTTACACCCAGAGCTCCACAGTCTTCATTTTTTTCAAAAAAAGAAAGACAGTCTTGTAAACAATTTTCAGAGAGAATTGTATCAGGATTTAAGAATAAAATATATTCTCCATTAGCAATTGAAGCAGCATTGTTGTTGGCTTTCCCAAAACCTATATTCACACTGTTCCAAATGAATTTTACGGAAGGAAATTTAGGAACGAGGTATTCTTCACTTCCATCAGATGAATTATTATCAATTACAATAATTTCTGCTTCTACTTCTCTGCATGCTTTCATGACTGACAGCAGGCAATGCTCCAAAAAAAATTTTACATTATAATTTACAATGATGATAGAAAGCTTCATGCGAGTACGAATTACGATTTTTTAATTGGGTTAGCAAAATTGAATATGCTTGTCAAAATTCAGTTTTCAGCAACCACTACACACAGTATCTTTGCGGCATGTTGAAGGAAACACTTTTAAATGCAGTACAGGCGGGCGGCGCCCAAATGCAACACTATTTTAATGGAATGTTTACAATCAGCAGCAAAAGCAATATCAATGATTTGGTTACGGAAGCAGATTATGCATCTGAAAAAGCAATTATAGAAACCATACAAAAAGAGTATCCCGATCATTTTATCTTAAGCGAAGAAACCGGTGAAGTAAAATCAGCGAGTGAATACAAATGGATAATCGATCCAATAGACGGCACAATAAATTTTGCAAACGGGATTCCGATTTGTTGTGTAAGTATTGGCCTGGAAAAAGCCGGTGAAATTATAATGGGCGCCGTTTACAATCCTTTTATGAATGAATTGTTTGTCGCTGAAAAAGGAATGGGTGCTATGCTAAATAATCAAAAAATAAAAGTAAGTACCAAAACTAACGTTGGTAATAGTTGTTTGGTAACAGGATTTCCTTACACTTACATAGATGTTGAAAATGGTCCGCTTGAAATTTTTTCAACTTTAATAAAAAAAGCGATTCCTGTAAGACGGCTTGGAAGTGCAGCAATAGATTTATGTTGGGTAGCAGCCGGGAGATTTGATGGATACTTTGAACATCATTTACAAGCCTGGGATAGTGCTGCAGGATTTTTAATGGTTATGGAAGCAGGAGGAAAAGTGACCGATTTTGCAGGCAAGGATTATTCTGTTTATCAAAAACAAATTATAGCAACAAATGGTTTGATACACGAAGAATTAATAGGAATAGTAAACGGAAAAGAAATAATATAATGGAACGTACAGAAATATCTTCTCTCGGAGAATTTGGTTTAATAGACCATCTTACACAAAACAATGAAACAAGAAATGCATCAACGATATTAAGCGTGGGCGATGATGCAGCGGTCATTGATCATTTTGGCAGACAGACAGTAATATCATCTGATCTTTTATTGGAAGGTGTACACTTTGATTTGTCTTACACACCGCTAAAACACTTGGGTTACAAAGCTGTAGTGGTAAACGTTAGCGACATTTATGCAATGAATGCTACACCCACGCAGATTGTACTAAGTATTGGCTTTAGCAACAGGTTTGCGCTTGAAAGTTTGAATGAATTTTATGAAGGTGTATATGCAGCGTGTGAAGAATATAATGTTGATTTGGTTGGCGGAGATACAACAACATCCCTCCGTGGATTTGTAATAAGTGTAACTGCAATTGGTGAAGTGGCTCCTGATAAATATGTAAAAAGAAGTGGGGCAAAAAGCGGCGACTTAATTTGTGTGAGTGGAGAATTAGGCGGCGCATTTTTAGGATTGACTTTGTTGGAAAGAGAAAAGAGAATTTTTGAAGAGACCGGTGCACAGCCAGATCTTGAAGGGCAAACATATATTGTTGGTAGGTTGCTAAAACCTGAAGCAAGAAAAGACATCATAGAATATTTCGCAGAAGAAAATATTTTACCAACAAGTATGATTGATATTAGCGACGGGCTTAGCAGTGAGCTAATGCACATTTGCAAGCAAAGTCAACTTGGGTGCGTATTGTATGAAGACAAACTTCCATTTGCAGATGACATGAAGGAGTTTGCTTACAAATTAAAAACAGACCCCACTGCATGTGCATTAAGCGGCGGTGAAGATTATGAATTGTTGTTTACAGTTCCTCAGTCTGATTACGATCAAATAAAATTAAACCCATCAGTAAGTATTATTGGTTACATGACTGATGAGGGAGAAGGCAAAAGCTTAATAACCCGAGGAGGGAACAAGCACGCACTGGTTGCGCAGGGTTGGAACCACATGAAAAAATAAAATTACGAGCCGCAAAATTTGCGGTTTTTTTATTTTATATAACATTCATAATTTTTAAAAAGAAAGCAATTGCATTAATTTCATTTTTTTATGAACAAAGCGCTTGCATACCTTCTTACTGCTGTTTTATTTTGTTCCTGTGCTAGCAGCAAAGTCTCTTACAATCCTACCAAAAAATATTCTAAAGAAGCACTCAGAAAAGATTATTCTTTACTGAGAAAAATTTTGGAAGCAAAACATCCATCATTGTATTGGTACACACCAAAAGAAAAGATGGATGAATATTTTGATAGGTATTACGAAAAAATAAAAGACAGCATGACGGAGCAGCAGTTTGCCTGGCTTGCAGTTGCACCACTCAT
>JANXTN010000146.1 GCA_025352435.1 Ferruginibacter sp.
TTTTATTAAAATCTTTCGTCACAGCGGGCTTTTCACAAGCATACACCTTATCGTATAACAAATCCATCCTTAAAACCCCAATGCATAAATGAACGCAGAGGTATTTGGGACATAACCTTCACCCACATTCATAGCACAATAACCTTCTAATATTTCCCCAATAAAATCTACATACCAAACATTCCCCCACTATCCGTAGAGTTAAACGAAGTGTCTCTACGGATTTTTAAATAAAGATGAGTCTTTACTCATTAAACATCTGCATCGATCCTTCGCAAAAATCTTCTCCTATTTGCGCAGAGTTCTTGCGCAGATATGCAGCAAAGATTTGTGGCCTTGCGTGTCTGTGCACCCTATAATTAATACCCTACTGAACTGGTCCTTGATATTATAGAAAATTTAGAAGCAGGACCGGAGAGTTTTAGGGCAATCATTGCGGGGTTGAATAAATAGCGATATATTTATTTCTTAAATAATTTCATACCCAAAACTTACTAAATGAAAATTTCTTCGTTCCTCGTATTATGCCTGTTAACCACTTCCACAACGTTTGCCCAGTTTGAAGGCAGCAAACAAATTTTTAGAGCTCCCGGTTTTAAGGACTCATTAGCAAAACACAAGGTTGTTGCCATTCTACCTTTTAAGGCAACGATTGCATACAAAAGAATGCCCAAGGGCTTTGATCTCGAAGGCAATAAGCTTGAAGAAAAGAAACTTGGCATAACCATGCAGCAAGGGATGTATACTTATCTTCTAAGGAAAGGAGGAAAATACACGGTGAGTTTTCAGGATGTAGAAAGAACAAATATATTGTTGAAACAGGCCGGAGTATTTGATAATCTAGATATGATGCTACCTGATTCCTTAGCAAAAATATTAAAAGTAGATGCTGTTATTAAATGCAGCTATGCTTATGAAAAAACAGGAAGTGAAGGAGGAGCAATTGCAAAAGCTATATTATTAGGTGGGGGTGGCAAAACAGGATCAGGTTCATTGGTTATGCAAATTAATCAAGGCAACAGCGGAGAACTAATGTGGAGATTTTATAAAGAAATGAATGAAAGTTTTACAAGCAGCGCCAATGAAGTAATGGAACGCATGATGAGAAAAGTATCAAGAAATTTTCCCTACGAAAAGGATTAATTCTAATAGCTGCAAAACGGCTTAAAACATAAACGAAGTTTAAAACGCCTTTAGTCTTGCTGGGGCGTTTTTATTTGTCCCCCTCCGCCAAGGCTCCTATCCGTCCCTTCGTATAGTGTCTATACTAAGCGTCCGCAAAGATCACTCACACTTTAAAACAACAACCCCCTTACATCCTACAACTTAATATTTAAATCCAAGAACTTTACATGCAACATATTTGCGACAGTAAGGGAGTAATATATTTGCTTAAACTACTGATATCTGCAGATATAATGGCATCTATCTTTTTAGTTTTAAGCTGTGAAAATATCTTTAGGTCGTTTACAATAATTCGTCTGTTATAGCCTTCAATATTGGGTTGGGCACCCTTTAAGTATTTATGAAAGTTACCGGCTTCCCTTGCGTCTAAAAAATCGAATGATTCTATCTGAAGTGTATTAATAGGTAGGTTTTGTGGATCATCCCCTACAGCATATTCCGCTACTGCAATGGTAGAAATATGCATGGATATTTTTTGTTGCAAAAAGTAACGGTAATATTCAATTGCGTTAGCATGCAAAGCCTCCGTATCATCCATCAGCCTTATACAATAGGATGTATCAAGCATAATGGTTTTTATTCCTAAATCATTCATGCACACCTCCTCTCACATCTGAAAGCCAGTTATCCTTATCCTTTATTTTTTTCCAGTTGGCGCTGGCGGTCTTTATGAGCTTGGACAATACCAATTCATCGTAATCTGGTGTGTAAGGCAAAAAATCAATTAGTGTTAGATCTTTCAACTTGCCGGATTGTAAATTTTGTTTTCCCTTTACCCAAAGCCCGTTTATACTATATAATTTATTGCTGTTGGTTAGTTGCTCTTTTGTAGCATTTACCATTACTCTTCCATACCTGTCAGTGAGAATGTGAAGATTAGATTTACTTAATCCACCTTCTTCGTAAATTTCACCGTAGAGATATAAAGAGGTGTTTATCCAATCAGATTGAGCAGCTACAAATTTTGTGTCCTTGTTTATCTCCAAAAAAGGGACGTCAGGAGATGTTGAAGAAGCAATCAAATAAGTCTGCCCCGTTTTGTAAACTTTCTGCTGCCACTTGTCTATAACGTTTGCAGCTTGTGGTTCTAGTAAATCAGTAGTTATTTGTCTCATTACTTCTCCCATTAAGGCAGTGAACATAATTGCTTTGGCAAGCGGCACGTAAAAGAAGTTTTTAACAGAGCCTTCTTTTACTTCGTAAGATACTTTTGGTCTCTCAGCTCTCTCTGCTTTTACAGGAAAGAGTAGCATCTCTACATCGGTTAAAAGTTCTTTGGTCACGGCTATATCTATATCAACAGGTTTTAAATCACCATCAGGTGTTTTTCCTTTTACTGTTATTAATATAAAACCTGTTTGTTCCATGCTTTTCAAAAATAAGTTTTCGTTTGTTTAGTTTTTATTAAGATTACAAATAGACAAGTCAGGTACTAGAAATCATTTTGTGTATTACATGTTCCTTAAAGGCAGAAATGCAGCAAAGCAACGTGCGGATGGGTATCTGGGCGGTGCACCATTGGTTTACTGCAAAGCAACATCTTCCCACGACAACCTTGCGTTTTCCTAATCCTAGATCTAAATATTTAAACTCAAACAGACGCAGAGACGTTGATGCCTCCCTGCAATCCTCACAGTCTTTCCTTCTTTGCCTTTCATTAATATTTACCAAAATTCTAAAAAGCATAAATCCAAAACGCATAAAAAAAACCGGGATAATTTTCCCGGTTTTTTTGTAAGATATTATTTTAGATATTGTTATTTTCTTCGTCATCTCGGCGAATTTTATCCGCTTCGTTTTCTATGTGGTTTGCACCTTTGTCTGCTTCATTTTTGGCCTTATTGGCTGCGTTTTCTGAAGACGTTTTTATATCGCCCACTGTATTTTTAACTGCTGCTCCTACCTTATCAAAAATGTTCCCTTCTTCTGCCTGTACATTGTTTGCTGCTTTGTGTGCCTCATTCTCAGCAGTATTAGATGAGTTCTGTAAAGATGTTTTCACATCATGTGCGGCATTTTTTACGGCTGTGCCCACATCGCCAGCTACATCTTTAATTTTATTACCTAGGCTTTCGTTGTTTTGATCTGACATGTTATCTGTGTTTAAAATTTATTAATAAGATACCGTAGCTAATTTTGCAATTAGTATGCCAGTGAATTTTTATATTGTAAACCTTTTTATTAAATATTACCTTCTACAATCCCCACCAGTTTACGCCAGTCACTTCCACCACACATAGCCACATCTGTACTAAATGAAAGTTTACTCATTGGTATTAATGTAAGGTCATTTCAGCATCAACACCTGCACACTGTAAAGTTTTTTCGGTACAAGACATACTGTAATAAAAATAGGTTTTCCCACCCACGCCATAGGGTCAGCACTACCTCAGCCATACTTGAAAAATGTACAAAACACCTACCAATGAAGTACAACTCGGAATTGTTTGGCATAAACGGTAATAAACCGGAACAAATCGGAATACTTACTTTTTGCTGCTTTACACTCATTACAAAGGTCTAAATGCTAATATTTTCCCAAACAAAAACTATAATTAAACATTAGCATGGTTATTCATTCCTACCGGTGAAACAAACATTTTTAATGATAAAACTTATACTATGAAAAAGTTAGGCATTTACAGCATGTTGCTCGCAATGGGCAGCATAACATTTGCAGGTTGCAGCAGTACAAAAAATTCACAAAAGGGCGGTATCCTCGGCAATAATGGTTCTATTGCTACCACCGCAGTAAAAACAGTAGCTACTGTTGTCGGTGTTATCTTACTTACAAAACTCCTAAAATCTGTATTAAACACAGTTGGCGGCAGTTCGGTATTTGGTAAACCTACACAGCAAAAAGGTTTGCTTGCAAACTTTAATGAGAATACCAAACTGAGTGCTATTGCCAATAACGATTTGATGAAAACCGCTTTGCAGGTATTAGTAGCCGAGCAATACAAAATTCCTTTGGCTACCGTTACTCAAAATTTTAATAGCCTCACAACTGCCGGTGATTTAGCTACCTTCATTGGTCAGCATGCAGATGCGAAAGTGTTGTTGCAAATTAAATAGATTATAGATGGTGGATGTTAGAAAAAAAATAAAAACAAAAGATAGCGCAACTGCAAAGACTATGGACAATAGACGATAGACCATATGGGCCAGAACTACGGACGATTTATCACCGAAGTGCTAAGACAAATATTGAAATAAATGATTGGAAAAGCTGCCTTATTAAACATTAGGCAGCTTTTTATTTAAAGCATTGCTAAAAAAACTTTATGAGACTGGCAATCTTTCCTCTCTTTGTTCTATTAGCCCACAACTCCTCATTCCACATTCCTTTGTCAATCATCCACCGAGTAAGCTAAAAACGCTAAGCCTCTTCAAGCCTTCCCTTAATTCGTTACTCCAAATTCGAAATTTAATCAATCATACTCACCCGTAATTCATAATTCGTAATAGTAAAGTGGTAATTCATAATCAAGCCACTAAACATTTCTTTATTTAAGCACAGCCAGCAAAACATCCAAAGCAGCAGCACAACCCTGTTGGGTAGGGCTCACGGCACGCAATTGTCGCAATACTTTGTCAATCGCATCGTCCACCTCCGTCCACTTGGCGCCATTCATGGGCTTTAGTTTACCCTGTGCCTGGTCCCACTCAT